>DAORHY010000299.1:0-4692 GCA_035438225.1 Bacteroidia bacterium | reverse complement strand
TTGCAGCAGTATCCCAATGCTCGGTGAGGAAAGATGATAAAGTCGAATCCACGGCATAAAAAGAAGTGTAATGAAAACGATTCCTCCAGACATTTTGAACAAAATCCTGATCTGTCTGCACGGTAAGCTGGTTCGCCGCGGAATAAACATACAGGGACCTTTTCGTAAAGAACCACTGTTGTAGTGTAGGATTAAAATAGAAAGAAGTACGGTCGCTCTGCAAATTGTTGCTGCTATACCCAAACGAATCCTTTTTGGCATTTTCCCACTGACCCAGAAAATTCTGCCCGGTCACCAGCAATGTATTCAAACCGGGAGTATAAGTGTACAGGTTACGGTAACTCAGATCCCATGCGGATCCATTCCATGAATAATCCAGATCCATTTCCGGCAGCCCTGAGGGGAGGTAGAGATATTGAATGCTGTCTGCATTACTAAAAATATGAAATACATCGTCGTACAGCTGATTCACTTGCGCTGATTTCCGGTACAGCTGAACAGTTGAAATTTTCAAAAAATCAGTTGATTCAGTTATGGACCTTTCTGCTCCAATCCGGGCTGAAAACTGCGCCATTGCCTTATTTTCACATATAGAGAAAAGCAGACAAAACAGACAAAGGGCTAAAAAACGGTGCATTTCCGGGTCGAATTTTAAAAGCAAGATAAGAATTTGAACGGGTTCCGCCCTCCGTTGACCATGACATCGGCCCTGTTGGTGGACAGGTTATGGGTATTTACCGAATTAGTTGGACTTGGCCCTCTCCATGGTGGTATTTTCGATTCGTCCTAACCAATCTGTGTGGGGCAAATGGCCTGCGAAGCTGGCAACACACAGAGACCCTCTCGTCGAACCTTAATGGCATCTGGCCGCAAACAGCGGCCGTGATTTAAACTGTATCAACATGGCAATGGAAACTGCGCTACTGGGCTGTGCTTTGCCCTTAGTGATTCAAAAATTACAAGAAATGCTGATCCGGAAAGGGTTCAGGATTCAGACCGTCAGAGAACACACAACGATCATCCTGGCATTCCAGGATGGCACCTGGTACAGAAGCCCGAAACAGGTCGTCCTGGAACTGAGTCCCATCGAAGATTCAATTACAAGGGTAGATGTCACGGCGATCATTGAAGCGAGAAAAAAAGACCCGATAGCAGAAGAAGTAATGGAAGAAAATATTGTCTCCGCAATCTATCAGAATTTTAAATCTACAACCTAAACACATTATGGGATTCGATGAAATCAGACCGCACCTGAACAAGATTGCCACACTTTATCTAACCAACAACAAGAGAAAGGTAGGGTGGATCTTCACGGATAATAAAGGGGGAAGTCACCCGATGCAGGAAATCTACTTCATCAGTGTACAAAAAGGCAAACGCCTCATCAACGCACTGGAAAATCATGATCACAAAGTATTGGAGCCTTTCCGTGAAGCCATTCCGCTCACCATGATCGAGCGAATCCGTTCAACAAAATAAAGCGAAAAGGATTGGAAGGGAAGAATTATTTCTTCTCTTCTTCTTTTGTTTCGGTGCCATTCTTGGCATCTTTGAATTCCTTTATTCCTTTGCCCAAACCGCGCGCCAGATCCGGTAGTCGTTTGGCGCCGAAGAATAACAGAATCACAACGAGCAACAGGAAAATTTCCCCTCCGCCCATTCCACCAAGAAATCCAAGAAGTACTTGAAGTGTCATTTTGTCTTTGAATTTATGCACCCTGGGTGCGGGTGCAAAGGTAGATAATTTCAACGGCCGAGCCATACAAGCGGCTCATTTTGTCATTAATACTGTTATTAAACGTTCATTTCTTGTTTTTGTGTCCTATTTCCATATTTAGATTATCAAATCATGGAACCTGATCCACTTACAGACATCAGGATTTTCTGTTTACCGCTTTGCAGCCAGCCACCCTTCAGGATCCATTTTATTGCTGCCGCGCCAGATTTCCAGATGAACTTCGGTCTTTCCTTCATCTTCATTGGTCTGCACCAGACCGATTGGCTGTTTGGTGATGACCTTGTCTCCTGCTTTCACAAACACTTCCTGCAGGTTTGAGTAGAGGGTAAAATACTCTCCATGTTGAACAAGGATCGCGTATTTATCCACGACCATCAGTACGCGAAGAACCCTGCCGTCGAAAATGGCTCTGGCTTTTGCTCCTTTTCGGGAATTGATATCGATGCCGTTGTTATTCACCACAACATCTCTCCAGACAGGGTGCGCATGCCGCCCAAAGGAACTGCTGATGATTCCCTGTTCAACGGGCCAGGGAAGACGGCCCTTGTTGCTTTCAAAATCATTGCTCAGTTTGATGGCCTCGGGAGTACTTGCCAGTACACTTGTAGCATTCGGGCTACTGACATTTTCAATCTTTTTCGTAGAGACATTCGCGCTTCCGGAGGAAGCTGATTTTTTCCGGGCCGCAGTCCGTGCGGATTCTATTTCTTTCCGGATGATGTCTTCGATGCGGGAAGCAAGCAATTGCTCTTTTCTCTGTTTTTCACGTAAATCCGCACGCAGCTTTTTCTCCCGTACTGTGAGGTTGTTGAGAACACTGACCTGTTGTTTTTTCTCTTTGCTGAGATCGCGCTTTTCTTTCACCTGCGCGGTCAGCAGGCGGGATTTATCCTGTTTCACATCCTGCAGCATGCGTTTCTTTCCGCTCAGAGAATCCTGAACCTGGACAATCCGGTCGCGCTGCCGCATCCGGTAGTCGCTGAGTTGCCGCAGGTATTGCATGCGTTTGTAAGCCTGGCTGAATGTCTCCGAAGAAAAAATAAAAGCAAGCCGGGAGTAATTACCCTGGTTCTTGTAGGCGTAATACAGCATTTCCGCATACTGTTTTTTCAGTCCGTTGAGCCGGGAATTCAGCGAGTCAATATGAGTAGAAACATAACCGATTTCATGTTCAACAACATTCAGTTCGGTATTGATCGTACTAATAAGTTCAGTACGGTAGGTTATTTTTTGATTCAGAGCGATCAGTTGGGAAAGAGAAGCTGATTTATTCTTCTTGGTCTGACTCAGCAATTCATTGGTATACTGAATATCCTGTCTCAATTGCTCCTTCTTTTTTTCCAGTTCTTTCTTCGACTGGGCAAACACAGAAACCTGTAAAATGAATGCAATGACAAGCAGGAAAAACCTGATTGCCACCCCGGGCCAAGGGGCCGGTACTTCTTCCCTGCGTAGTTCCTGCTGATACATTTGCATACCCTGAAGCGCCACGAATACCGTGCACTATTATTGTAATGGAGATTGAACGGAAATATTCAGTAAAAGTTATGGAAAATCTTACACTTTTCAGTGAAGCTGAATTTATGCAATTTTCGAAAGATCAGCGTGAACATACCGTCCCTGCAGGCACCGCTTTACAAGGAAGAGCCTCATTTTCGTTCATACTTTTCCGGAACCGAAAAAGGCATCGTAAACATTTCGTCAGCAACGACTTTATTGTATTCAAGTTTGATGATAATCGGAGAAGAAGAAGAAATTGTAACCACCAGGTTCCCGGGAAATAATTCCGAATTCACATCAATAAAATTCTTATAGTTTGCTTCTATCCACCTGTCTTTTTTGTCATCGGTGATTCGAGACTTCGCAATCCGGTAATTTCCATCGATCCAGAAATCCTGGATAACAGGTTTTGAAGGATCCTTTTCTTCCTGTACTCTTTTGACCTGACGCTTGTTCAGTGTGCTGAGAATGACATAGGGCTCGTCTTCATACAAAGATTTCAGTTTCTCATTTTTCCGATACGGGAAATAATTACCGACAATGACTGCCTGAATCATGTCGTAATTCAGGTCTGTTTTTAACATTTCTTCAAGGTAAATGTAGTCTCTCGCAGTGTAATTTTTATGTACGCGGTCGAGAATCATGAGGCTGTCCCTGTTGATCAGGACCCTTGCAGCTTCTATTCCCAGCAAGGGAGTAATGGAAATCCAAATCGCACTGTCTTTTCGAACCCTGAGGTTCACATCAAAAGTATTGGTCTCCCCGCTCTTATCGGTATAGTCGACAGTCGCTTTTGCCGTCAGCCATTCAAAATTAAACTGTCTCGACATCATACTGTCAAAAACTGAAATCACTTCCGCTCCTTTCAGTTTCACAAGTGCAGGCGGTGTCTGAACGACCTTCCGGGTCGTTTTGCAACTGAACAAAAAGACAAGCAGTCCCGCTGCCATGGCATACCGGAAGGTTGTTTGGAACGTTTTTCGGGAAATGTTTCTCAGGTAGAATATTTGCATGCAACTGTTACCGCGCCGGCGGGCGGAGCCGACAAAAGATTAATCGAATAATTTTTTCTCCTGTAGTTTGCGGTCCAGCTGCTCCGATGCATCCCCTGCGTCTTTTGCCTGTTGCCAGTAATCCAGCGCTTTGATGGTGTCGCCCATTTTAAAAAGTACATCCCCGTAATGTTCCAGCAAGGTTCCGCTTTTACCAGGTGTATTGGCAAGAGCTTTTTCAATCCACAATTTCGCCTCTTTGTACTTCCCCTGTTTGAACATGATCCAGCCGTAAGTATCCTGATACGATGCCTGTTCCGGTTCAATCTCGTTGCTGAGTCTGCTCATCTCTTCTGCTTTCTCCAGTTTTTCACCACGGACAGAAAGGTAGTATGCGTAGTTATTTAAAACCGTAGCGTTCTTTGGATCCAGCTGAAGGGCTTTATCGTAATTCTCTTCTGA
>DAORHY010000298.1:0-4694 GCA_035438225.1 Bacteroidia bacterium | reverse complement strand
ATCAAAGAGAAATACAGGTTTTACAGTTACGGGGATGCAATGTTGATCATCTGATCGTTCCCGTCCTTCAAAAAAAAACCGGCTGATCCCAAAAGACCAGCCGGTATTTTTTACATCCTATTTCCTCATGGGAAGATCCCGAGATTTTGATAGGCTACACCCAATTTACGGATTCCGCAAACGAACGCAGCAGTTCTGAGATCGGTGATCCCGGCATTCTGCCGGCGGATTTCGAGTATATCATTGTAGGCATGAATCATGGTCTCTTCCAGTCCCGAGCGTACTATATCAATTTCATCGGCACCGTGCGTGATCAATTTACGTTGTTTGGCATCGAGATTTTTCCCGGTGATTTTTTCTACTGCGCCAACCAGTTCAGAGTTTGATTTTTCCTGGAAACGTTTTTCCATCCGGCCGAAATGTACATGGGAGAGGTTTTTCAGCCACTCAAAATAAGAGACAGTAACTCCACCGGCATTTAAAAATAAGTCCGGGATGATCAATACATTTTTTTGCAACAGGATTTGTTCGGCATTCGGTGTCACCGGCCCGTTGGCGCCTTCAGCGATAACTTTCGCTTTTATTTTTGGTGCATTGTCCTTTGTAATTTGATTTTCAAGCGCTGCGGGAATGAGAATGTCGCAATCCATTTCAAGCACTTCAAAAGAGTTTGTAAAACTCTTCGCACCAGGGTAATTCAATATTGATTTCGTGTCTTTCCGGTGTTTGAATACTGCTTCCACATCCAAACCCTTTTCATTGTATATGCCACCTTCGTATTCTGCAATTCCGACAATGATTCCTCCGCCTTCAGAACAGAATTTTGCTGCATAGAATCCAACATTTCCCAAGCCCTGTACGATGATTTTCTTTCCCTGGATTCCAGGAGCCAATCCGATCGCCTTCATGTCTTCGGAATTATTCAATGCTTCGCGCAGGCCGAAATACAAACCCTGGCCAGTCGCTTCGGTACGGCCAAGAATTCCTCCCAGCCCGAGTGGTTTTCCGGTAACGCAACCCATGGCATTCAGATCATCGTATTTGAAAGTGGCGTAGGTATCTGCGATCCATGCCATTTCCCGGGAACCGCTACCGTAATCCGGAGCCGGAACATCAATCGCAGCTCCGATCATGCTTTTTTTAATGAGTTCAGTTGTATAGCGACGGGTAATTCGTTCGAGCTGACGATCCGTGTATTTTCTGGGATTGACTTTAATGCCACCTTTGGCTCCGCCGAATGGAAGGTCAACCACGGCGCACTTAAACGTCATGAGTGTTGCCAGTGCTTTTACTTCATCTTCGTTCACGAATTCACTATACCGGATTCCGCCTTTGGTCGGGGTATTGTGATGACTGTGTTGCACACGGATCCCTTCAACGACTTCCACTTTGCCGTCAACTTCCAGGGGAAAATAAAATTTATAGGTACTGTTGCAGATTTTAATCTGATTCAGCAGTCCGGGTTCGAAATCGGTAAAGGCAGCTGCTTTGTCAAAAGAGGAAAGAACGCCGTCATAAAATTTCCGGCCATTTTCTAATTCGTTGTTCATACGAGCGTATTTTAATGTTGACGTAAATTTAGTTAAGATTTCTTCGTCTACCTTCCCTCGGGCCCAACTATTTTTTAACTTGTGTATGGAGGAAAATTGATGAACTCTTCATAAATTCAACAAAATTTTTATCATGGAATTCCTTGGAAGATTGTTTATGAGTGCACTGGCAGTAATTGTGACTTCACTTTTGTTGCCCGGAGTACACGTTGACGGAGCATTCACTGCCCTGATTGTTGCAGCAGTATTAGCCCTGCTGAATGCCCTTGTTAAACCCATATTAATTTTTCTTACCATTCCGATTACAGTACTCACCCTGGGACTTTTTCTGTTGGTAATTAATGCCGGAATGATTTTACTGGTGGATAAGCTGGTCGATGGTTTTTCAGTGCAGGGCTTTTGGACGGCGTTGTTTTTCAGCATCATCCTGTCGATTGTTTCTGCCCTATTCAGTTCGTTGAATTCAACAGGCAAACGAGAATAAAAAATTACCTGAAAAGGGTTCGGGGACGAAAAGAGAATCCGTTCTTACTCCGGTTTGCGAAACTGTACTGGTTCGTCACTAAACAGAAAACAGGCTGCCATCGTTTGTTTAAGAAACAGGTATTGATTGAATACAAAATGAAAGCCGGAATTTTTTCTTCCAAAAAATCCGGTATTATTTCATGCGAATATCTTTCACATTCATCTGAACGTTTGTCTTGCCATTGAATGTGTTTTCTTCAAGGGTATAACAGATATCAAAAGGAATCCGGCGGGAAATGAACGGATAGTATTGTCCCATCTGGAAAGCAATACCATCGAGTCCGAAACGTGTTGTTTCGTCTTCGGCCAGATTTAATTTGAGATGATTATTCCCAACAATGCGGGATAATCCTGTGTCCCTTACATATTCCGTTTTGAAAACTGGGCTCATGTTTCCGGGCCCGAAGGGTGCAAATTGTTTCAGGACACTATAAAAGGAGGTTGAAATTTCACTCAGTTTCAGAACAGAATCAATTTCAATTTCCTGCGTAAGTGATTTTTCATCAATGGTAGCAGCAACGATCTCTTCAAATCGCTCTGAAAATTTTTCAAGATTTTCCATCTTGAGAGTGAGCCCGGCAGCATACATGTGACCACCGAATTGTTCCAGCAAATCACTGCAGGATTCAATCGCATTGTAAATATCAAAGTCCTTCACCGAACGTGCAGAGCCGGTTGCCAGTCCGTTCGATTCTGTAAGAATGATGGTTGGTCTGTAGTATTTCTCTGTGAGCCGGGATGCCACAATTCCGATTACACCCTTGTGCCATTCCGGATGAAAGAGCACCGTTGATTTGCGTTTCGCAAAAAAGGAATCCTCCTGGATAATCCGGAGGGCATGCTCTGTAATATTGAGATCCAGGCTACGGCGTTCGGAATTTTTCTCATCGATATTTTTTCCTTCAAACAATGCCTGAGCAGCATTTGCAGAGATGAGCAAATCAACAGCCTGCCTTGCATCCTGTATGCGTCCGGCGGCATTTATCCTTGGCCCGATAATGAAGACAATGTCGTTGACCGTCAGTTCCCTCTTTACCTGGGTTAATTCCAGGATTGCCTTGATTCCGGGGCGCGGGTTTTTATTCAGCCATTGCAAACCGTGATATACCAACACCCTGTTTTCCCCGACAATCGGAACGATATCTGCTGCGGTGCTGACGGCCACGAGATCAAGGTAAACTTCAAGTTGTTCAATCGGGATATTGTGCCGCTGAGCATAGCCCTGAATGAGCTTGAATCCGATGCCACATCCTGACAATTCTTTGAACGGGTAGTTGTCGTCGTCGCGCTTAGGGTCGAGAACAGCAACAGCTTCCGGAAGAAATTCTCCCGGCCGGTGATGGTCGCAGATCACGAAATCAATACCGCGTTCCTTTGCATAACTGATTTTATCATTTGCTTTAATTCCACAATCGAGAGCAATGATGAGTGTGAAACCATTCTCCTTTGCATAATCGATTCCGGCAAAGGAAATTCCATACCCTTCCTTATAACGGTCGGGAAGGTAATAATCAAGGTCATCATAAAATGTCCTGAAAAAAGAATAGACCAACGCTACAGCAGTGGTCCCGTCAACATCATAATCACCATAAACAAGAATTTTTTCTTTGGCCTGCAATGCATGTTCAATGCGGTCTATTGCCAGGTCCATATCCTTCATCAGGAAAGGGTCGTGCAGGTCTGTCAGCTGCGGACGGAAAAAAGTTTTCGCCTCATCAAATGTTGAAACTCCACGCTGAACCAAAAGATTGGCAAGGGTCGGGCTAATGTTCAATTGCTTCGCCAGTGAATCCACCAGCGTACGTTCTCCCTGGGTTTTTAAAGCCCAACGTTTGTCTCTTATCTCTACATCCAACATTTCCACAAAAAAATGAAACGCAATGTAGTTAAATTGACGGTATTACCGGTCCTCATAAATTAAAAAATCTTAACGGCTTTCGGTGAACAGACTAAATTTGTAGGCAGAAGGAAGTTGATTTTGGTAGGAGGTTCGGTGTTGAACGTTAGTTGCTCAAAACAATTGTTCTTCGTCCCCGCCCCAAATGGCACTCGTGTTCAACCGGCCCATATCCCCGAAACCTTGATTCCCTTGTTCATTCGACTCTCATCCTCTGGGATACAATACTGCTGAGAATCCGGTAAAAGGACAGAATTTCTGTGGGAGAGAATCTATCCTTTTGAATGAGAGAAGTGTTAATACCAGATTTAAAAACGGATACGATTTTTATTCAAAAGCGTTCAACCCGGTGACATCAAGTCCGGTGATCAGGAGATGAATGTCATGTGTTCCTTCATAGGTGATCACTGATTCCAGGTTCATCATGTGACGCATGATCGGATATTCACCGGTGATTCCCATCCCGCCATGAATTTGCCTTGCTTCTCTTGCAATTTGCAAAGCCATATTTACATTGTTCCGTTTGGCCATGGAAATCTGAGAAGGTGTTGCACGATTTTCATTTTTCAAAACTCCCAGTCTCCAGGTGAGAACCTGAGCTTTGGTGATTTCTGTGATCATTTCCGCCAGTTTTTTCTGGGTAAGCTGGAATCCTCCGATTGGTTTTCCAAATTGTATGCGCTCCTTCGAATAACGCAAAGCGGAATCGTAACAATCCAAAG
>DAORHY010000297.1:0-4708 GCA_035438225.1 Bacteroidia bacterium | reverse complement strand
GTACAAATTTGTAACACATTGGAGAATTGGGAGGAGATTGTTTAAGCGTATCGTTCAGCAACCTGAACGATTTTTTCTCGTTGCTAAATTGTTTCGCCGGTTGCGGCTTGTTGGCAGAAAACAATACATGTTTGCACTGAGCCATTTCGATTCCAGGGCAAAGCGGGAAAAGGTGTACAACGTATGGATGATTTTCAGAAATGTACTCCCCGATCCTTACCTTGTAAAAGTTGCACTCGAAGAAAATCAGGTTTCCTTACATTTATTTTTCGGTGCATACGACACCATCATTCCGCCGGCAATTGGAAAAAAATTCATTCGGGGACTCGATACTCCGGTTACCCTGGACATTCTTGAAACAGGCCATAACCTGATGAAGGAAAAAGTCGCCGGCGAAATACTTCAGCAGGTCATGGGCAATAAAAAAGATGCTGACCAAAGCCAGCATCCCGCATAAGTTCAATTGAATATTTCGATTATTTCTCGTCGGAAACGGTCAGTCTCTTGCGTCCGCGTGAACGGCGTGCTGCAAGAACGCGGCGGCCATTGGCAGTACTCATACGTTCACGGAAACCGTGTTTGTTCTTTCTGCGGCGATTCGACGGTTGGTATGTTCTTTTCATGGTAATTAACGTATTTGGGCCTAAAAATCAGGATGGCAAAGGTATATTATTTTTTTTTCTGAACAAATAATGGATTAAAGATGCTCCATAAACTTACTTCCTCATTATTAGATACTTATATACACCACCTTTTTCGTTTGAAAGAAATCCTCTTTAAAAAAGTCACTCAGGTTGAATACCAGTACCGGCTCACCGAGTTCTGCGATCTCGGGCTCCAGGTCCCCTCCTTTGAGGTATAAAATGCCATTTCTGAGCGCATTATGGCCCACTGGCTTTATCTTGCGTCTCACCCAGCCATGAAATTCAGCCAGATTGGTCACCGCCCGGCTCACAACAAAATCGACTTTTTCTTCCACTTGCTCTGCCCTTGCCTTGCTGGCCAGAACGTTTTGAAGGCCCAGGGCTGTGGCAATTTCCTTGACAACCGTAATTTTCTTCCCAATGGAATCCACCAGGTGAAACCGGGCATGAGGAAAAAGTATAGCCAGCGGAATCCCCGGAAATCCTCCGCCTGTGCCAACATCCAGGATGCTTGTTCCCGGCGCAAAGGTGATCACCTTTGCGATGCCCAATGAATGCAGCACATGATTTATATAAAGGTTTTCAATGTCTTTTCGGGAAATGACGTTGATCTTTTCGTTCCATTCCCTGTATAAGGACCCAAGCAGATTGAATTGTTCCTGCTGCCCGGGAGACAGCATTGGAAAATAATGAAGGATAATCTCTGAGTGTGGAAACTCCATCTGATGTGGTATTTTTAACGCAAAAGCGCAAAGAGCACAAAGGTTATTAATCCTTTGCGTCCCGTTGCGCCTTTGCGTGAAATAAATTTACTGATTTAAATCTGTTCCTCCTGGTTTTTCAGGATCTGATACAGAAACTCGCGGGCCCTGAACAACTGGGCTTTTACGGTTCCAAGAGGAAGCTTCAGCTCGTCTGCAATTTCCTCGTAGGATCGCTCCTGGAAATAACGAAGCTCAACGAGACGTTTGTAGCGGGGTTTTAATTTCTCTACGACATCCCGCATCAGTATTGCTTTTTGCTTCTTGATCATCTTCTCCTCAGGATCCAGCATCGGGGATTTTATTTCAAACTGCATCTCCTGCCCACTGTCGTTCTCCATGCTTTTATCGATAGAGAAAGTATATTTCCGTTTCCGACGTATGAAGTCGATACAGTTGTTCGTCGCAATCTTGAACAGCCAGGTACTGAATGCGAAATCGGGCGTGTATTGATGAAGGTTTTTAAATGCCTTTCCAAAAGCTTCGATGGTCAGGTCATCCGCATCATCGCGGTTATTGACCATTTTCAGAAGCATGAAATAAATGGAATCTTTGTAGCGCGACATCAGCTCTGCATACGCTTTTTGATCGCCTTTGACAGCGAATTGCACGAGCTTGAAGTCGACTTGTGCTTTTTCCGAGAGATTGGGATTTACTTCCATGCTTTTTGCTTTGTGAACATGTTAGAGATATAGATGACCGGTTGCAAAAATGAATGCAAGGGCTCCAGGATAGGGAATAAAAAAATGAGGTCTTTCTCGTGGAACCGCACTGCACTTTTCCACAACACGGGTAATTTGAGTAACAGCAATAACAAATACAAAGATACGAGGATTCTCCACTCGAAACGCAGTGAGAATAAGGCAATTAACAACAGATAAAAGAACAGTCCGCTAACCGAAATCAGGAAGAGCTGGAACTGGTGGACACCTTTGTAATGCCTGCCGGTACTCATGTGTCTTCTTTTTTGTTTAAACCAGGAGCCGAAAGTTGTTTTCGGCTCCGACAGTGTAAACGCAGATTCGTCTACTTCTATTTTAGTATTGTCTCTGTTTGCATTTTCATTCACGAATAAATCGTCATCCCCTGAAAAAATATGATTGTGTTTTGCAAACCCTTTGTTCCTGAAAAACAGTTTTTTCGAATACGCAAGGTTACGGCCCACGCCCATGTATGCGTTTCCACCCAATGCAAATCCCATATACTGCATGGCAATCAGAAAGGTATCAAAGCGGATGAGTTTGTTCAGGAATCCGGGTTTTTTCTGATAGGAACCATAACCCAGCACAATCTCTGTCTCACCACTAAACTGAGACTGCATCCGTGTGAGCCAGTTTTTTGATGCCGGGATACAATCTGCATCAGTCATGAGAAGAATATCGTTGCTGGCAGCTTTCACGCCAAGTGTCAGCGCAAATTTCTTCCCGTGCCTGTATTTTTCCTGTTCTTTAATATTCACAATTTTCAGGTGAGCGTATTTCTTTGCCATCTCATCGAGGAACTCTTCTGATTCATCCCAGGAACAATCATTCACCACGATCACTTCGAATGAAGGATGAGCCTGTTCAAGCACTGCCTGAAGGTTCTTCCTCAGATTGACAACTTCATTTTTTGCACAAATTATCACCGAAACCGCTCTGGTATCCTGCGTCGGGTTTGTTGATTTGAAAAAAGCCAACCGACGGTACGTTACCCAATACACCCAGAACTGGATGAAGGCCACAATACTTAGCAACAAAAACAAGAGGTCCGTCACCGGCCCTTTTACCAACATCATACGAACAAATAAAATTTAATCACTCTTTTTCACTTTCTACAAATGTATCCAGACCCATCCTACCAAAGTGTCTATATTTGCGGAGATATTAACGAACGTTTGTTGATGAAGGAATGACGGAATGTGGTAGTGGGGAGTCAGTAGTTGGTTGTTGGTTGTTGGTTGTTGGTTGTTGGTTGTTGGTTGTTGGGAGTTGGGAGTTGGGAGTCGGTAGTCGGGAGGCGGGAGTTTCAAATTGCAAGGTTAGGAATCAACAATAAACCAACCGTACATTTGGTCCTTGAGGTATACTTCACCTTATACCTTATACCTTATACCTTATACCTTATACTCTATTCCTCAATGCTCAAAACTAAATAATACTCTCTTCACGCCTTACTTATGAATTTCACAATAAAAAAAACGGATACTGCTTCAAAAGCACGTGCGGGAGAAATTACAACTGATCATGGCAAAATTCTTACTCCGATTTTTATGCCGGTGGGTACCGGTGGTACTGTAAAAGCAGTCCAACAGCCAGACCTGAAAACTGATATCAAAGCCCAGATCATTCTTGGGAACACTTATCATCTTTACCTTCGGCCGGGAACAGGGTTGCTCGAAAAAGCGGGCGGATTGCACAAATTCATGAACTGGGACAGGCCCATTCTTACAGACAGTGGCGGTTACCAGGTCTATTCCCTGGCTGACAAAAGAAAGATCCGGGAAGAAGGGGTTTCTTTTACTTCACACATCGACGGTTCAAAACATGTCTTCACACCGGAAAGGGCAATGGATATACAGCGCAGTATCGGCGCCGACATCATGATGGCTCTGGATGAATGTACGCCCTATCCTTGTGATCATAAATATGCAAAGACGAGTATGGGGATGACGCATCGCTGGCTTCTGAGGTGCTGTAAACAATTTGATGATACAGAAGGGAAATACGGCTTTTCACAAACACTTTTTCCAATTGTACAAGGGAGTGTGTACAGGGACCTGCGTATTGAATCTGCAGAATTCATTGCAGCACAAGGAAGGGAAGGAAATGCAATCGGTGGTTTATCGGTCGGAGAACCTGCGGAAATGATGTATGAAATGACAGAGCTTGTCTGTAACATCCTCCCTGCTGACAAACCCCGATACCTGATGGGTGTCGGGACTCCCATCAATATCCTGGAAGGAATTGCGTTGGGCGTGGACATGTTCGATTGTGTGATGCCCACCAGGAATGCCCGCAACGGGATGTTGTTTACCCGAAATGGTATTATCAATATCCGCAATGAAAAATGGAAAGATGATCTGAGTCCAATTGATCCGGAAGGGACAAGCTATGTAGATCAGTTTTATTCAAAAGCATACCTTCGCCACCTGGTAATCAGCAAGGAAATACTCGGTGCCCAAATTGCTACACTGCATAACCTTGCTTTCTACCTGTGGTTAGTGACCGAAGCGAGAACCAGGATTCTCGACGGCAATTTCAGGCAGTGGAAAGATGGAATGGTGAAGGTCCTGGGGAGGAGAATGTGAATGCGATAGCAGAT
>DAORHY010000296.1:0-4717 GCA_035438225.1 Bacteroidia bacterium | reverse complement strand
ACCGTCCAGCAATTAATGTTAGTTCAATCAATTACATTTTACAATCTACAATCTACAATCTACAATCTACAATCTACAATCTACAATCTACAATCACCATGTCATCCCCAATTTCCGTCTTCTGGTTTCGCCGTGATCTGAGATTGCATGACAATGCAGGTCTCTACCATGCATTGCGTTCGGGATTTCCGGTGAAGGCAGTTTTTATCTTTGATACGGACATCCTGGATCAATTGGAGGAAAAGGAGGATAAGCGGCTGGTGTTTATTCACCGGCAACTTGAAAAGATGAACAGGGAGTTGCAAAAAAATGGTACACGCCTTGAAACCTATCATGGAAGGCCGCTGGATGTTTGGAAAAAATTGTGTGCCGACAATACTGTAGCGAAGGTTTTCGCCAATCACGATTATGAACCTTATGCCCGGCAGAGAGATGAAGTGGTAAAGGAATTTTTGCAAAATAAAAATATCGGATTTGCCACCTTTAAAGACCAGGTAATCTTTGAAAAAGGAGAAGTACTGAAAGAGGATGGGACACCTTACACTGTTTTCACTCCCTACATGAACCGCTGGAAAAAGAATCTGAGCGAAGAATCGCTGCGTTCATTCCCGGTTGAAAATTACTTCCGGAATTTTCAGGCATTGGAACCACGCACGGTACTTTCACCTGAACAAATCGGTTTCAGGGAGTCTGATGTTGAATTCCCTTCCGACAAGTTGGATGAGCAGGTGATCCGTGACTATGCACTCAATCGCGACATCCCGGGGATTCGCGGGACTTCAAGACTCGGCATTCACATGCGGTTCGGTACGCTCAGTATGCGGGATTTGTTCAGGTATGCATGGAATGTCAGCGAAAAATGGGTGAATGAATTAATATGGCGGGAATTTTACATGAGTATACTCTGGCATTTTCCACATGTGGTGAATGGAGCCTTTAAAAAGCAATATGATTTTCTGCAGTGGAGGAACAACGAAGAAGAATTTTACCGTTGGTGTTCCGGAACAACGGGATATCCCATCGTGGATGCCGGTATGCGCGAATTGAATGCAACCGGTTTCATGCACAACCGCGCTCGCATGATTACGGCAATGTTTCTCACAAAATACCTGCTGATCGACTGGAGGTGGGGCGAGGCCTATTTTGCAAAAAAGTTGCTTGATTTTGAATTGTCGAGCAACAACGGCGGTTGGCAGTGGAGCGCAGGAACCGGTGTGGATGCTGCTCCTTATTTTCGGATCTTTAGTATGGACGAACAGACAAAGAGATTTGATCCGGATTTTGCTTATATCAAAAAGTGGGTTCCTGAATTTCAGGAGCTGACCTATCCCTTGCCAATGGTCGATTATAATTTTGCCAGGAAACGATGCCTCGCCTTTTACAAATCGGCACTGCCTGTGAAGAGTTGAATATTTTATCAATTTTCCACGAATCAGCTGTCTGTTGGTGTGATCCAAGAAAGGAAATCTTGTGAATGTGGAATTAACTGTCTACATTAGGGTAGGTATTTAAACTATTCTGATTTTGACTTATTCTAAAATTTTCAATTTGCACTTGTTTTTTCCTTCAAAAATAATTTTGCCGGAAGAATTTGTGAGTGAACGGGATGCAGGGCTCATCCTGAATTTCGTTCAGCGTGGTGTCTTTTCTCCGGTATTGAAATGGAGAAAAAAGTACACCGCATCAACACAGGTTTCCCGTAAAAATGAATGCAAACCGGTGTTGGATTGGCTACACCCGGTGATTCAATATCGTATGCTTAACTAAAAGTGGTATAAATTCATTTCATCGCTGCAGCTTGAACCGTAGTGTATTTGTTCTTAATATTTTTAACAGACATCCTGAAAACAACGCAAATTATACAATGATCTGACCCCAATACCAATTGACTTTTCGTAGTAATTATGAATCGGTGGAATACAGTCGTTTGTTTTAAGTCTGTGAACATCTAAATCGTATGCGTATGAAAAAAAACTTTTCTTTTCCGCCAAAGCCAGAAAATGAAGATGCAAGAATTCAGGCAATTCATTCCTATGGTGTCCTTGATACCGAGCCGGAACTGAATCTTGATGCGATCACTCAACTTGCCTCGCAAATCTGCGATACTCCGATTGCAATGATCAGCCTGGTGGATGAACACCGTCAATGGTTCAAGTCGAAATACGGTTTTGCAGCGGATGAATTTCCACGGGAGACTTCTTTTTGTCAGTATACAATTTTGGGGGATGATGTTTTTGTCGTTCAGGATGCCGCCGAAGTGGATGCGTATGCAAGCAATCCACTGGTTGCAGGAAAACCGTATCTGCGTTTTTATGCAGGAGCACCTTTAATTGATCCGGATGGTTACAAACTTGGCGCTTTGTGTGTTCTCGATAACCGGGTGAAACAGTTGAATGATTTGCAGAAGAAAGCGTTGCAATTGCTCGCCAATGAAGTAGTGGCGCATTTTGTACTGATAAAAAAACAACGTGAATTAAAGATTGCAAATTCGGTCCTGGAAAATTTTTTCATGTTGTCCAGTGATTTCATGTGTATCGCAACGGAAGACGGCTACTTCCGGAAAATCAGCGCATCGTTCATTAAAGACCTGGGGTATTCGGAGGAAGAATTAACAAGGTTACCCTTCATGACTTTTGTACATCCGGAGGATATCCCGGAGACCATTGCGGTGCTCGAAAGCCTGGGAACACGTCACGAGAATATTCTTTTTTTCAGAAACAGGTACAGGCGGAAAGACGGCAGCTACATGTGGGTGAGCTGGAATGCCTACCCTAACCCGGTGGACAAACTGATCTATGCTACAGCACGAAATGTGACGGATCTTGTAGATTCTGAAGAGTTGAAAAGACGCAATATTATCCTGGAACAGGAAAAGGAAGATGCTCAGCGGCAATCGAAACTGAAGGAAGAATTCCTTACAACAATGAGCCATGAAATCCGTACTCCCTTGAACGCCATTGTTGGAATATCAAATTTACTGGTGAAATCCAATAAACTGCCGGCAAGGGAAACGGAATATTCCAGGGTAATTCACCTGAACTCAAATTACCTGTTGACACTGGTGAATGACATTCTCGACCTCACAAAAATTGATTCCGGCAAACTGCAGCTGGAAAAAGAGGAGTTTGATCTGCGTGACAACCTGGAGAAATTGATTCATTCATTTGTAAGTTCGGATCGTTTTCGGAAAGATGTAAAGTTGAAATTAAAATTGTCCTCACCATTTCCTGAAAAAATTTGCAGTGATGCGACACGCCTCAACCAGATTCTTGTCAACCTCATTTCAAATGCAATTAAATTCACAACGAAAGGTGCTGTTGTTTTAGCTGCTGAACAAATTGAAGATGAGGATCAGTGGGTCACCATTAAATTCAGTGTGCAGGATACGGGGATGGGGATTCCAAAAGAAAAGCACGACCTGATTTTTGATTCCTTCGTCCAGGCAAGTGACTCCACAACACGTGTATTTGGCGGTACAGGACTGGGCCTGGGGATTGTAAAAAAGCTGATCGGGCTTTTCGGATCAAAAATTCAGCTCATGAGTGAGGTCGGAAAAGGATCGGAATTTTTCTTCGCAATTCGGTTTTCGAAAATAAAGTGTGAAACGTCTGCGGTGCTTACTTCAAATTCTGTCCCCATTACCGATAAGCATGTTGTGGATAATCTGAAAATATTGCTGGTGGAAGATAACCCCTTTAACCAAATGGTGGCGGTTGATACTTTAATGGAATGGAATGATACGCTGACCATTGAAACAGCGGATAACGGAAATATCGCACTTGAAAAATTAGCCGCACAACATTTTGATCTTGTCCTGATGGATTTGCTGATGCCCGAGCTGGACGGTTATGAAACGGCAGTTGTCATCCGTCATGTGGACAAAGGCTGGGACAAAGGAATTCCTATCATTGCCATGACAGCTCACGGCGCTTCTGCAGAACTGGAAAAGTGTTTTCAGTGCGGAATGGACGATTTTATTGTTAAGCCGTTTGATCCTGATGTTTTGTTTCAAAAAATTATCCTGGCCTTGAATAAAAAGAAAGCTGCTGTCTGAGAATTGTTCAATGGCCGATCACCAAGGAAAGGAACAGTTTCTCAACTCCATGAAACAAGCAAACTTTGGTTTTAACTTTTTCAAACAGGATTTTCGCTTAACATAATATTCTCAAATCACTTTATTTTTCTCTTATTGGGAATTTCTAACCACCAGAGAGGAGAATAAATTCTTTTTAATTGTCAGTTGCACCTCTTCACCTGATAAAACTTGAAATTATTTTTGTTTGTATGCCTGCAGATTGTAAATTGCTTTCGAATACACGGATGATGCAAAAGATTTTTTTAAAATCGATGCGCATTTTTTCATGAGACACACAAATCGTCTGTTTATTCATTTTGTAAACAAATTGTTCGGATATTTTCACCGCATCGGTGTGATGATTATTTGCGGGTTCTCTTAAATCTCAACACTTGAAAGAAAAATTTACGGGAAAATTTCTCTGTGTATTCTTTCTGTTTTTCATTTCTGCGGGAATACAGAATACTTATGCAAGCCATTCAATGGGCGCCGACCTGACCTATCGTTGTCTCGGAGGAAACAATTATGAAATCACTTTGTCCTTTTACCGGGATTGTGTGGGTGTGCAGGCTGATCAGTTTGCAAATATTAATTATACTTCTTCCTGTTATGGTTCCTTTGATGTAATGCTGTGGCAGGTTG
>DAORHY010000295.1:0-4736 GCA_035438225.1 Bacteroidia bacterium | reverse complement strand
ATTCCACTTCTCTTATTTCGCCGGTTTCTTTGTCAACTAGTTTCGGCTTCTTGCCTGCAAAGTCAATATAGAGCTTGTCTCCGGCTTTATGCACCATGTGCATCGATGGGGCAAACTTCCGTTGCCATTGCCTGTAACTGATACAGAACTGTGTGTATCGATAACCCTCAGGGTGCGCTTGCAAATATTGTAACCAAAGTTTTTCCCTGGTCATACCCGTTTTGCTGAGCGCCTTATCCATTATAGGAAAAAAGGCCAGCAGATCCTCTTTGCGTTTAGGTACTTCAACGGTCTCCGGTTTTTTGCCAAACAACTCATTCAATTGCTGATCATTCAATTCATTCAGCTCCTGAAAGCTCATTCGCAGTTCTTTAAATACACAGATGTATTTCTTTATCGTGTTCCTGGCAACACCGGTTTGCCCGCTGATAAATTTCTTACCCTTTTGATGGGTATAAAGCCGGAGAATTTGTCTGAGTTTGTTCATAGTGATCGGTTTATTGGCCATTTTTTCCGTATATTTAAGTCATGCAAAAGCACGATTAAATACTCAAATCAGATGGACCGATCACTCACCTTAAACAATCGTAAAACAGGGGGTCAATTTGCAGCGAAACAAGGGGGTCAATTTCGACTGAAACAGAGGGGTCAGTTTAAAATGAAACAGGGGGGTCAATTTGTCTGAAATCTCCACCTTGTCCTGATAAATATGATGATTCAATGTTAAGGTCAGCTTATTATACATTATTTGACGCAGGAATTTGTGGATCAAATCCATGCTATTTATTAGAAAGTCCAGAATGTTTAGCATGTGACCCTCCATGTACTCCAAATAGGGAAATTCAACAAGTTGTTAAAAATCGAATAAATGTTTTCCCCATTCCTTGTCAAAACATTTTGAATATTGAATCTGATTCTAGTACAACTCACTTTACAATTATTGACTTGTATGGGAAAATTGCAATAAAAGGAATATTTTACCAAGATCACCAAATGATTGATCTAAGTGTTTTATCCCCGGGAATATATTTTTTACATGATCAGCAAGGTAATTCTTATAAAATTGTAAAAATATAATAATGAAAATAATTCGGCTAATTAAATATAATGCAAATATTATTTTACTGTTATTTATATTATTGATATATTCTAAAGCTTATGCACAGAATATAGAATGGGAAATAAGTTTAGGCGGAAGCGGAGATGATCTTAATAATTTCACTTGTCAAACTCTGGATTCTGGTTTTTTAGTTGTTGGATACACTTCTTCAAATGATGGAGATGTTGTGGGATTTCATCCTGGAAATTGTACATCTACACTTTGTTATGACATGTGGGTTGTTAAATTAAGTAAATACGGAATTGTTGAATGGTCGAAATCTTTGGGTGGATCAGAAGCTGATTATGGACTCAGTGCTGCTTTGTCAGGGTCTGGTTATTTGATAACAGGAACAACATTTTCGAATGACGGCGATGTATCCGGTAATCATGGAAGTAGCGATGCATGGATTGTTAAATTGGATAGTTCAGGTGGAATTCTTTGGCAGAAGTGTATTGGCGGAATGGATGCGGAAGAGTTTCATTCAATCATAGAATTAGAGGACCATTCGATCATTGCTTTTGGCTCAACTTTTTCAAATGATAGTTGGGTGCAGGGAAACCATGGAGATAAAGATTTTTGGTTAGTGAAAATGGATTCTGCTGCAAATATTATTTGGCAAAATTGTTATGGTGGTGGTGGTGAGGAACTTGCTTTTTCAATGAAGCAAACATCAGATCAAGGATTTATTTTATGTGGTTTTACCAATAGTACAGATGGTCAACCAAGCATTCCATTTGGGAGAGAAAGACAGTACTGGATTTTAAAGACTGATAGCCTGGGGAATATGCTTTGGAATAAGAACTACGGTGGAAGTCTGGATGATTGGTGCACAGATGTTGTTGAAACCAACGATGGTGGATTTATGCTAACGGGTTTGGCACTATCAACAAATTACGACGTTACAAACAGACACGATGTGTTAATGGATGATGGATGGGTAGTTAAAACAGATAACGTGGGGAATATTGTATGGCAACATGCGATGGGTGGTACACTTCAGGATGAATTTTATTCCATTATTCGTAAGGAGGATAGTTCTTACGTTACATCGGGATTTACAATATCTAATGATGATGATGTAAGTGGAAATCACAGTACACGTGAGGATGTTTGGTTGGTCCAGTTTTCTGAGCAGGGTATAATCGAGTCACAAAAATGTTTTGGTGGACCATACAGTGATGAATCTCAAAAAATTATTCAAACTTTTGATAATGGGTTTGTATTGAGTTGTAATACATATGGACCTGGATTTGATGTCTCAAGTTTTCATGGTGGGCATACAGATTTTTGGGTTTTAAAACTTGGACCGATAATTACCTCAATCAAAGAGTCGGATAAAAATAATTTAAGATTATTTCCTATCCCTGCTCATGAATATATTTCATTTGAAAATTTAATCTTGCCTCAAAGAGTAAGTATATTTTCTATTTCTGGTAAAAAACTTAAGGATTTTTCTGTGAAAGCTAATAATGATAGATTAAATATTTCGGACCTTTCGACAGGTGTTTACATTTTGAAAACAACGGATGGAAGAGTTCAGAAAATAATGAAGTATTAATTTATGTATTGTGAATACAATGTAGGATAATTGTGAATATGCAATTCTCGTTGGATGAAGAGCGAAAATAAATACATATTTATTGATTTCGATGCAACCACGTAACTAAACGCTTGAAAAATCCCATTTCCTCCGAAAATTTCTTTCACGTAATTGAAAGAGAATTTTAGTCTCGACTTTAAACTAGAGTTAGTTAAATTTAAAATATTGATTCACTTCGATGCAAAGAAAAGCACCGTCCTACTTATTCACTCAATTTTGCCTTTTGAATTGACTCTTCTCACTTCCCACTTCTCCTTTTCTTCTCCATCATCAACAAAGAAAGCTCGCGGCCCATTTGTCCGGCAGCGGAAGTGTTTTCCTGGGCTCTGCGAATGAGATAGGGAAGAACAGAAGTTACGGGACCATAGGGAACGTATTTACTCACATTGTATCCTTTCTTGGCGAGATTGTATGAAATGTGATCACTCATACCATACAATTGAGAGAACCAGATATTCGGATGATTGTGTGGTAATTTTTTTTCTTCCATCAATGCGACGAGATTCAGACAACTTTGTTCGTTGTGTGTTCCCGCGCACACGGCCATGCGATCAATGTGATCCACACAGAATTTTACCGCCGCGTCATAATCTCTGTCGGATGCCACCTTATCCGGCTGGATAGGAGTAGGGTAACCCATTTTTTTCGCGCGTTCACGTTCTTTTTCCATGTAAGCACCGCGAACAATTTTGAAACCGGTATGATAATTATTCGCGACAGCATGCTGGTATTCCGCTTTCAGGAAATCAAGACGATCAGTACGGTACATCTGAATGGTGTTGTAAACCATCACCTTTTCTTTGTTGTACTTCATCATCATTTCCCGAACCACATCATCCACCGCATCCTGGATCCAGGTTTCTTCGGCATCAACATAAATCGGCACATTGTTTTCAAAACCTGTTTTACAAATGGTGTTGACACGATTTTTGAAACGTTCAAATTCTTCCTGCTCGTCTTTGGTCAATTCTTTTCCGGCATTTTTCTTTTCAAGCAAAGCAAAACGCACAAATCCGGATGGTTTGAAAACAGAGAATGGAATGCTTGAATCACCTTTTGCTCGCTGAACTGTTGCAAGAGTTTGTTTCAGACCCAAATCAAAATCGGCTTCAGATTCTTTTCCTTCAACGGAATAATCGAGAATGGTACCGATGTGGTATTTTGAAAGACTTTCAATGGTGCGCTGACAATCATCGATCGATTCTCCGCCACAGAAATGCCGGAAAATTGTGGCCTTGATCAGGCCTTTGATCGGGAGATGCGCCCAGATCGCGAAGTTTACAAATGGCGGACTCATCCTGACCAGCCAGTTGTAACTGATCATTTTAAAAAGGACTACGGCCCGGTTTAGATCAGCATTCGATTTGGAAGTGAATGCGGTTTCTGTATCATCGAAGGAGATATGTTGATTCTTCATAATTTCTGGGGAACAAACCTAAATGATTCCGCCGGATCGACAAAGATCAAAAATCATGTGAATTTCAACATCCTTTAAATGGGTGTTTCTTTATAGAAATCAATTCATTACAAAAGTCATATTCAGTACTCCATTAGATTCTTATCTTTGTCGAAATATGAAAAAAGCTGAAATTCATAGTTTCCCTTTACGGGATTGGGAGTTGAATTTTTCTCATCCATTAATCATTGCCGGACCTTGTGGTGTAGAATCTGAAAGTCAGATTCACCAGGTTGCATCAGCGTTATGCGGAAGCAAAGTCCAACTGTTAAGGGGAGGAATTTGGAAACCGAGAACCCGTCCTGATTCTTTTCAGGGGATAGGAAAAGACGGTTTGCGATGGCTGAAAGACGCGGGTCTGAAAAATGGCTTACCCGTAACGGTTGAAGTTGCTCATCCCAGGCATGTTGAAGAAGCACTTGGAACAGGAATTGACGTTTTGTGGATTGGAGCAAGAACTACCGTCAATCCATTTTTAGTTCAGGAAATTGCAGATGCATTAAAAGGAACAGATGTTCCGGTCATGGTTAAAAATCCCATTAATCCGGACCTTGATTTATGGATTGGAGCCCTGGAAC
>DAORHY010000294.1:0-4753 GCA_035438225.1 Bacteroidia bacterium | reverse complement strand
CGACAGCCACTGCGCCAACCGTTCCGAATTTTTTTTCGTTGTGATCCAATTGTGTTTTTTCACCTGAACGGATTTCTAGGAGCTGATCGTAGCGGAACTGATTGAAAAAGTAATCATCCGTTTCGAAAGGGAGGTTAGAACGCCGGGCAAATTCTTCCGCACCTTGTCCGCACAACATGACATGTTCCGTTTTATCCATGATTGTGCGTGCAAGTAGAACCGGGTTTTTCACATTGTGAATCCCTGTAACTGCACCAGCCTTCAACGAATGGCCATCCATTATGGAAGCATCCATTTCGTGGAGGCCGTCGTGCGTGAAGACGGATCCTTTTCCGGCATTGAATAAAGGACAATCTTCAAGGCTTTCCACAGCGGCCTGCACTGCATCGAGAGAATTTCCACCGGAAACGAGCACAGCAAATCCTGCATCGAGGGCTTCTTTCAACCCGGCGTGATAGGCTCTTTCTTTCTCATCCGTTAAAGAGGACCGGAGAATTGTACCGGCTCCTCCATGAATCGCAAGCGCATATTTTTTCATCAATTATTGAATTAACATCCGAACAAAGTAAGTAAATCCGAAGCAGTAAACTGTAAAGTGAAAATCAATAAACCGATTCTTTTCGTTTAAAAATTGAAAAACAGGGTTCGTACAGAAATATCCTTACATCTACAGAATCTCCCAAAATGTGCGAAAAAAACGATTAAAATGGCATTCTTATTGGATTTACACCCAATTTCCCTCCAAACTTTTACAGATTCTCCCTATTTCTTTCAAGTACAATCAGAAAATCCTTACAGGACAATCTATACAGGCATCTCTGCCTCATTCGATGAATTCATCGGGACTACTTTGCGAAGGTCACTTCGAATTCACACCTCAAATAATCCTGCGAATGAAATTCATCTACTCCCGACTTCTGATTGCCTGTCTCCTGCTGACTTCTGCGGCTTACTCCCAAACCACTACGCTGAAAGGAATCTACGTAGACAAGTTTTCGCAAATTCTCGGCAATACCGTGAAAGAAGACAGTCTCCTTCACTATGCTCAGGACAGCTCCTTCAATTACCTTGCGCTGTACGATCTGCACACTATTAATTTCTCAAATGCATCAAGTGTGAGTATACTTGCCAGCTTCATCCGCAAGGCACGTGAAAATTATGGTGTGGTAAACATCGGAGCTGTGTGTGAATCGTACAGTTCTTTCCGTGATAAAATAGCCCCGTATAATAATGCGCGTACCAATGCGAATGAAAAATTCAATGTATTCAACCTTGAATTTGAATTCTGGACGAGTTCTTCCGTAAATTCAGGCGGATATTATTGCACACAATACCTTCAGCCCAACAATTGTAATTGCGATTCTTCAGGAGGATTCAAATTTTACATTTCCCAATTGCACCTGATTGATTCACTTGCCAGTGTACAGGGAGCGATTTCAGAAACCTATGTTGGCTGGTTCAACCAGGGCCAGGCTCAACAAATTGTGAACAACACAGACCGGGTTCTTTTGCATGCATACCGTATTGACCCTTCCTCAGTGTACGGTTACAGCAAAACACGCCTGAGCTACCTTGCTTCTTTAAATCGTCCGGTTGATGTGATGCCGATCTTTTCATCAGAACCAAACTTTATGGGCCCATGGTTGTCCTCACATTCTACGAATGAATCGTATTCAAAATATACTGCTGACTTCACAGCCGATGGGAATAACTGGAAATCGTATATCCGGCTGAACGGCCACCACTGGTTTGATTATGGTTTCATGCCGCATCCGGTATATTCCGGCACTACTTCAACTGCTCCTGCCATCACCGCATCCGGTGCACTCACTTTCTGCACTGGAGGAAATGTTATTCTTACCGCACCTGCAAATGCAACCTATCTCTGGTCAAACGGCGCAACTACGCGTACTATTACAGTCAGTACTTCGGGCAACTACAGTTGCTCGGTTACTCAAAGCGGAGCAACACAATCCTCAAATGTTCTGACAGTACAGGTCAATGCACTTCCTGCTCCCTCCTTTACAGCAGGAACTGCAGGTTCGACCGGGGTCCCGTTGACTTCGAATTCAGCAGCAGGCAGCGGATCAATTTCGTCTTATCGCTGGTACCGGGATGGCAATTCAATTTCAGGTGCAACGAGTTCGTCGTACATGGCAACACAGGATGGTAATTATACCGTTCAGGTGACCAACAGCAACGGTTGCAGCCAGGTGTCCGGTGCACAATTTATAACTGTGCCTGTTACTACCTGTATTCTCAGCACGCCGGGCGGACTTTCCTCCTATTGTGTTGGTGCCACCAGTATGATGGTCAGCTGGAATTCCATGCCTCAAACCGACAGTATTATTGTTCGTTACAAGAAAGACGGTTCGAGTACATACTACTACCTGCGGATGCCGAACACTGGACAGACTTCAGTATTACTGACTAACCTGGCTCCAAATTCACGGTATTCATGGAGGGTAAAAACAATGTGCGGAACCACTGCAAGTTCATATTCAGCCAAGTCAACCTTCACTACAGGAACCATAGCAGCCTCTGCAAATTCTGCGACATCCAGGACGATCCTGCAAGCAGTAGATTCACAAAATGATGAGGATGAATTGCTTGCTTACCCGGTTCCTGCAAATGAAAATATCAATTTCTATTTCTTCGCCGATAACATACAGAATGGCGAAATCACCCTGGTGGATATCAGCGGAAGAATTGTATTCACAATGGGAACCCAACTGATAGAAGGTGACAATACCATTCGCATTCACACAGAAGACATTATGCCGGGGATTTACTTTGCCTCTGTAAAAACTGACGGCATTGTTCTGACGAAGCGTATTCTCATTCACCATTAAAATTACAATCTCCGGAATAAAAAACACCCTCGAAAAGGGTGTTTTTTTATTTATCCCCTACCCAAATGTCTAAAAGTTATCAGCTTCATCTTTCAAATAGAATTCACGTTTACTCCAAATTGTATCCGATTATGCTCATTTTAAGGCTTCACTTTGTAGATTTTTTCTGATTTTAACAACCTCCGGAAGGCCTTGCCAGTGCTGCTGTTAAAAACTTATGACCTGTTGAAAATCATCAGATTAATAATGTATTATCTTCGTCCCCGATCGGAAAAAATCGAGGGTTATTTCAGGTTCGGTTTTGAAAACGGAACCAGTTCAAAAGATCAGGATTGAAACACACCTATGGATGAATGGATGCATTCACCTTGCCTGTTCCATGAATACGGGATACCACAAGATTCATTGATCGATTTATCAACACAAAGGTATTTAACAAGGAATTAAGATGATTAGAAAAACACTGAAAGGATGCCTGCTACTCTTGCTACTGACATGGAGTGCAGTTTCATTTTCCCAGTCCAACAATGTCCGGGGCTTTTACCTGAAAAATATTAATACCTGGATCGGCAACACCACTTCGGAAAATTCCATACTGAATTACGCCCAGGGAAATGGTTATACCTATATTATTTTTTATGATTTAGGATCGTTTGACTGGAGCAGTACAACAAAGAAAAACCAGCTGGCGGCATTTTTAACAAAAGCGAGAACCACTTACGGGATGACAGAAATGGCTCCATCTGGTGAGATCTATTCATTTTTTGCAAACTACATTATTCCGTATAATAACAGCAGGACTGTTGCGACTGAGAAATTCAATGTTTTAAATTTCGAATTCGAATTCTGGGTTTCTTCCAGTATCAGTTCTTTGTATTGCAGCAAATACCTGAGTGCAAATGGTTTTTCCTGTGACACAGCCGGAGCGTGGGCATTTTCCTGGAGGGAATTCAAGAAAATCGACTCTCTTGCTGCAGCGAACGGTTTGATTTCCGAGTATTACCTCGGATGGCCTAACAAAGGCCACATGCAACAGGTTGCATCACGTGCCGACAGGATACTTCTACATGCCTATCGTACGAACGATGCTGACGTTTACCAGTATTCACGAAATCGTCTGATCGATGCTGCTTCATTAAATACTCAGGTAAAAATTATCCCGATCTTTTCCAGCGAAACGTCATTTATGGGACCGTGGCTTGCGACACATCCGATCACGCAACCCTACCAGAC
This sequence comes from Bacteroidia bacterium, assembly GCA_035438225.1. Classification (GTDB taxonomy): domain Bacteria; phylum Bacteroidota; class Bacteroidia; order AKYH767-A; family 2013-40CM-41-45; genus JADKJP01. The sequence goes on along the minus strand of DAORHY010000294.1, from coordinate 668 downwards.
GTATTCCGGTTATTACACCTCTGAAACCGGAACATGGAAATCCAACATCAACCTGCAGGGTTACGTGTGGTTCACCTATTCAACAATGCCGCAGACTACTACAGCGGCCGTAGCCACCATTACGGCAAGCGGACCGACTTCATTCTGCACTGGAGGAAGTGTTACTTTAACTGCAAATAGCGGATCCCAGTATCTGTGGAGTCCGGGAGGACAAACAACCCGTTCCATCACGGTTAGCACTTCGGGAAATTACAGTGTTCGTGTCACCAACAGCAGCGGTGTCAATGCTACATCTTCTGCGGTTACAGTTACAGTCAGCAGTACCATGACTGCTCCAACGATCACAGCCAGTGGACCAACTTCTTTTTGTGCAGGTGGCAGTGTTACCTTAACTTCCAGCACCGCCGGAGCATACCTCTGGTCCAACTCCGCGACTACTCAGTCCATTACAGTTACCAGCGCAGGAAACTATACCGTGCGGGCTACAACCGGTGGTTGCAGTGCAACATCTGCCGCAACAACGGTCAGCATCACGACTACCGCCACAACACCGACGATCACAGCCAGTGCTTCTCTGAATATTTGCCCGGGTAAACCGATTACACTTACCTCTTCAGCGGCGAACGGTTACCTCTGGTCCAATGGCGCCACAACACGTTCAATAGTTG
>DAORHY010000293.1:0-4755 GCA_035438225.1 Bacteroidia bacterium | reverse complement strand
AAGGTGACCAAGGGAAGCCAGTTTTTCCTGTGTTACCAGGCGTTCCTGGGTGGAGGTGAGCTGCTGTAAAAGATCGGTGAGTTCCCGGTTTTTCAACTGTAAATCACGGGTCTTATCGTCCACCAGTTTTTCCAGTTCCTTCTGGCGTGAGCGGAGCTGTGCAATATGTGTTGCATTCTGGCTTCTCAGCCTGTTCGAAAGCACCTTCACGATGTCTTTCATTGTGTCCGGATGGTCCTTCACCACCTGGTAGAAATCGGTCTGGTGGATAATGCCTACGGTTGTAGGCAACAAAGCGGTTACTGACATGGACCGCGGTTCCCAGTCCAGAATACTCATTTCCCCAAACAGCATTCCGGTTCCCATTTCAGCAACATTGTGTTCTTCGTCATGGATTTTTACTTTTCCTTCGATCACGAGATACATGGAATTGCCCGGTTCCCCTTTCAGGATGATCAGGGAATCCTGCGCATAGGTTGCAAGGATCATCTTCCGGGCAAGATCTTCCAGAACGGCGGAAGGAACATGATGGAAGATGTCTACCTGTTTTAAAAGGCGAAAACAACTTTCCAGGGGAATATTGGGCTGGCTCATAATGTACCGTGCGAAGAATGGATAAAGATACGATTCACCTTTAAATGTCAAAGCTGCATTCGTCAGGTCTGAATTTCATTCAATGGGAACCGGATTTTCCGGCTTTTGTTATCCCTTAATCGGATTTTATACTGAGGATGTTTCTTCCACTACAGAAGAAAAAATCGTTGCAGTTTTATCATTCGTCTGTTTTATACTGGCAGAACCACTGTAAAGGCGCTTCCGCTGCCTTCTTCACTTTCAAATTTCATTTCCCCGCCATGCGCTTTCACAAGGTCATAACTCAGGGAAAGCCCGAGGCCGATGCCTTCTCCGCTGGGTTTCGTTGTGAAAAAGGGTTCGAAGATCTTCTCCCGGATAGCCTGAGGAATACCCGTACCATTGTCCCGGACCGTAAGGGTCACATACTTTGACAAATGAAGCGTTGAAACAATCACATGGGGTTTATACTCTGTTCCTTTTAATTTAGATTCATTCGCTCGTACGTTCACTGAATAAAAAGCATTATTAATTAAATTCAGCAAAACACGACTGATGTCTTGTGCAATGATGGGTATCGTAGGGAGGTTGGGGTCGAAATCTGTTTCCAGTGAACAGGAAAAAGCAGGATCTTTTGCCCTCATCCCGTGAAATGCCAGGTTCAGGTATTCTTCAGCGAGTTTATTCAGATTGCCCGGCAGCTTTTCACCTGATCCCGAACGGCTGTGCAGCAGCATGTTCTTCACGATTCCGTCGGCCCGCTTTCCATGCTGTACAATCCTGCCAAGGTTCAGCTGCAGGTCGCTCAGGATGACTTCCCGTTCTTCCGGGTTTTTCGCGTCTGCCATTTCCTGTAATAACTCCATGGAAGATTCCGAAAAATTATTCACGAAGTTCAGTGGATTTTGAATTTCATGTGCGATACCGGCAGTCATTTGTCCCAGGGAGGCCATCTTTTCAGCATGCACCAATTGCTCCTGCGCGTTTTTCAGTTTTCGGTGAGCGTCCGATAATTCTGCATACGCCTTGTCAAGTATAGCATGCGACTTTTTCTTTTCCTGGTAACGGTAGAGCAGGAATCCGAGGATGGAAAGTACAAGTACAGTAATGATGCTGAAAAGATAGATCAGCTGCTTTTGCCGTGCTTCCTTTTGCAACAAAGCAGCGTTCTGAAGGGCCTGCTCCCTTTCGAGTTGTTGAATTTTGTCTTCCCTTTCTTCATCCGCAACTTTATCGTCCATCTTTTCCTGGTTCATCCGGGCAAGAGCCTCTTCAGTCTTGAGCCTTTCCAGTTCGGCTTCCGTCAGCTTTTGATTGTACTCCAGCGATTTTGCATTGGAAGGGTCGGAATACAGGTCCGGGTCGCGGCTGATGAGGTCGCGGACAAAGGATTTTTCCATCAGCTCACTGGTAAATGAATCCGGACTGAGCACCCGGCTGTTCATCAGGAATTCTATACTGTCCCTGAATAATTTGTACTGGCCATTGTAAAAATTTGCCTTCAGGGAATCTGATTTTATCCTGTGTGTGGCAAAGAGTTTCAGGTAGGTGTCCCGGATCAGCCGGAGGGCAGGCAGTTTTTTGTCTTCACCCGCACTACGTTTGAAATAATCCAGTGCCTCTTCGTATTTCCCGGTTTTAAAATTTACAATACCAATGTTTCTCAGGATGACTGCAGTTTGTTTTCTGTCTTTTTGTTTTTGGTAAAAAGCCAGTGCATCCTGAAGAAAAGGGAGCGCTTCTTTATCCTTCCCGGCATGCAGTAATTCTTCCGCAATCTTATTGCTCAACTCTGCTTTTGTACCCGGATTGCCGGCGGTGCCTGCTTTATCGAATGCCTTCTGGTAATAGTTCAGCACATTCCCATGGTCTTTCTGCGCTTCGCTGATGCGCGCAAGATTCTTGTATTCTGAAATCACTCCGTTATCAAAACCTGCAGATTCAAAGCTTTTCAGTCCGCGTATAAACTGCGTGGAGGCTTCGGTATAATTTTTTTGACGTTCATATAAAATTCCGAGTGCAGTACTTGCAGCCGCTTCTCCACGAGGCATTTTCAGCTCTGTAAATGCATTCAGACTTTTTCTTAAAAACTGAATGGCTGAATCATTCTGTCCACTTTCCGAAAGCCGTGTTCCCAAACGGCCGGCAATGAATGCTGCTGCCATCCTGTTGTTTCGACGTTCTGCCTGGCGGAGCATATCCAAATCGGAACGATCGGATGAAAAAAAGCGCAAGGCCCGGAATTTTTGCTTTTGCTGAGCACCTTCAGGCATGTCGGTTGTGTCCGTAAAAAAACGGAAAGGATCTTCGCCTATACTTTCGGGTGCAATTTGCGCGAAAGTCAGTAAAGGCGACAAGAGCAGCAGATGAAGAAGAAGAAAGAAGTGCCGGAGGACTCTGGAGAGCATTCGAAATTCGTTGGACAAACTTAACCAATTTGGAGAATTGTGAAAAACAGTGTGCTCAGTTTCCGGGAAAACAATGTTCGTGGTGTTTCAGCGTTGCATGGGAGGAAAAGTTGTCTGGTAATGGTCGAGGCTGGCCCTGATTATTTGCAGCGCAACGGCTGTATCCTGAAACTCATCAACTACAACAGTTTTCTTTTCAAGCTTTTTGTATTCTTCGAAGAACTGTCTCAGCTCCTGAACAAAATGCGAGGGTAAATCACGGACCGACTCAATGTAGTTTACACTCACGTCGTTCGCTGCGACTGCAATGATCTTATCGTCCCCTTCACCGCTGTCAACCATGCGCATCACACCGATTACTTTCGCTTTTACAAGGCATCGCGGCACAAAATCGATTTGCGAGAGTACCAGGATGTCAAGCGGGTCATGGTCGTCCCCGTATGACTGAGGGATAAAACCATAATTGGCCGGATAATAAAAGGAAGAAAATAAGACCCTGTCAAGCTTAAGCAAGCCGCTTTCTTTGTCGATTTCATATTTAGCCCTCGATCCTTTGGGAATTTCGATAATTGCATTCACAAATTCCGGAACTTCTTTTCCGGGAGAGACATCGTGCCAGGGGTTCATTGGATTGGGATTTTTGATTGTGGACTCGTGGAGGAAGTAGTCGGTAGTCGGTAGTTGGTAGTCAGTAGTCAGTAGTCGGTTGGTTAGAATAGTGGAACCTCGAACCTTGAACAGAAACTATTCGTCACTTGTCCTTCCCATCCAAACTTAACAATTTTTTAACTCACAGAAATTCTGAATTTAAATATATATCGTATTATTGCGATTAAATTCCAGAGTGCATGAACAAGAGCCGTGTTTTATTTGTATGTATTCACAACAGTGCGCGTAGTCAGATGGCAGAGGCCTATCTGAGAAAATTGGCGGGTGATCAATTTGAAGTTGAAAGTGCAGGATTGGAAGCCGGCAATCTGAATCCGGTGGCGGTGCAGGTTATGGAGGAAGAAGGAATCGACATGTCATCACACTATGCTAAAACTACTGCCGAAATGCTCAAGCAGGGTAAGACTTACAATTACGTCATCACGGTTTGTGATCCCAAAGCAGCAGAAAGTTGTCCCGTATTTCCTGGAATGACCCGCCGCCTTCATTGGTCCTTCCCCGATCCTTTGTCCTTTCAGGGAACGCCGGAAGCAAAATTAAATTTTACCCGCGATGTGAGAAATCAAATCCGCGAAGCAGTACAGAAGTTTGTTCTGACTCCGGGCGGGAGCTTTTGATGGACCGGATATCGGTTGGCAATAGTTTGTAGTCCATCGTCTGTTCGTCTGTAGTCAGTGTTCTTTAGTTTGTAAACTGCAGAACAGAATTTTCTCCGCTCTCCTCCGGTCGATCAACAAGAGAATTTCACTCCCAACTCCCAACTCCCAACTCCCAACCCCCGACTAATTCCCATCGACTACCCATCCCCCGAACCTCAGGCATAGAACTTTCGCTTCAGCCAAAATGCAACATTAACAAGAGCGATCAAGGCCGGTACTTCTACCAGAGGTCCAATGACACCGGCGAATGCCTGGCCACTGTTAATTCCAAATACACCGATGGCTACCGCAATCGCGAGTTCGAAATTATTTCCTGCGGCAGTAAATGACAAAGCCGCGTTCTGTGAATAATCTGCACCAAGTGATTTGCCTGCCAGGAAGGTGATGAGGAACATCAGGATGAAATAAATTACCAGCGGGATGGCAATGCGTATTACATCGAACGG
>DAORHY010000292.1:0-4771 GCA_035438225.1 Bacteroidia bacterium | reverse complement strand
TGCAGAAGCCCGTGAAAGCGGGACTGTTGGAATTTACAGGCCCAGCGGAAAGGCGCACGTCGTGCTGATCAACAAAATCATCTCGAAAATCCCTCCGGAGAAAATGATCTGGGAAGCTCCGAATAAAGGTGGGCAAACCTATTTTATTAAATTGCTTGGTGCAAATGTAAATCTCGGTAATATAGCACCCAATGAAATTATTGCAGTGGAAGCATTGCGTATCGGATTACGCAGTGATACTTTTTTCCAATACCTGGATTCGAAATAAGCAACCGGAGAACAATTCCTCATTGGCAAACAGAAACCGAAACTGGTTGGCTGGCATTTTCCTGTACTCATCCGATTTACCATGAAACCAGATCATCGTTTCCCGTTTCTGTCCAGTAGTATTTATTGTATACTGATCCTGTTCCTTTCCTCCTGTTTCTCAACCCTGCCGGTTGAATTTAAAAAGATTGATCAGTTGAGTATCTCTTCCGGGGAAAACAAGGCTGCAGTCAATTTCAACCTGTTGCTGAAAAACCCGAATAACTGGGGATTCAGAATCATCACTGTCGAAACTGAAATGCTGATTGACCGGCATTCACTTGGTAACGTTATCCTACCCAAAAATTTCAGGATAAAAGGAAAATCTGAAGCCGGGATTCCGATCCAAATCACTACCACCACACAGGATCTGCTTGCAGTGCTTCCGGGAAGTCTGGCCACTTTGTTCGGATCTCAAAGTATGGATGCAGTTGTGAAGGGTAACATTACATTTGGTAAATTTATTTTCAGGAAAAAGTATCCGTTTGAACTGAAACAAAAAGTGGATCGTAAGCTCATCATGGGCGTATTGGGGAATTGAATTGGGGGGTATTGGATAAAACTAATTTCAGTTTGTTGACATCAGCATATTTTTAATCATGGATTTATTTTCAAACTGGCTTTCAAGGTTAGATCAAATCGGGAATTCGGCAAGGATAGAATTTTCGGAATTAAATTCGAGGCAGTTGAATTGGAAGGAAACCGAAAAAAACTGGAGCATCGGACAATGCCTGGATCACCTGATTAAAAGCAATGAAAAATATTTTCCTTTGCTTGACCGGTTAATTTCCGGCAAATACAAAATGTCATTCTGGGAAAGCATCAATCCCCTCTCCTCTTATACCGGTAGGAAGATGGCAGAATCATTAGGCCCCAAAGTTGTTAAACCATTTATTTCACCGAAACTGTTTGAACCCGGCCGAAGTTCTATTCGCGGCAGCATCGTGCAGGATTTTCTTCAGCACCAACAATTATTGACTTCTAAAATCAGCATGCTGCAGGAAATGGATGTTCAAAAACGAATTGTTACTTCACCCGTAGCCGGCCTGATCACCTTTCCATTAAAGGATTGCCTCGAAATTCTGACCGGCCACGAAGAACGGCATTTTATCCAGGCTGGTCGTGTAAAATCCGCGCCTGGTTTTCCGAAAGTATAATTTTCAGGCAATTCGTTTCTACTGTAGGTTGAATTTTTGTCGATCCGGCTTTCCCTACGGGTAAGAAACTGAAATTCCCTTCCAAAAAAAAATCCCCCCGGTTGAGCGGGAGGACCTTCTGTTTAACCAATCAAAGCTACTCTACCAAGAATGCGCTTTCATGGCATCCTGCGACCCAGCAGGATATCTTCTGCGGATTTTATTCCACAATAATTTTTTTCGTAACGCTTTTGTCTCCTTGACTGATTCTCAACAAATAATTTCCTTTACCCTCAGCCGTTATGTCGATCTGATCCGAATATTCACCGGAAAAATCCGAGAGCATTTGTTTGTAAAGAACTTTTCCTTTTGAATCAAAAATCATGATTTCGATATTCCCTTTCTTTTCTGAGAAGAAACTGAGATCAAACCTTCCTTTTCCGGGATTGGGATAAAAACGAAGATTTCGCAACATCTCATTTTTCTCAGGAATAGCATCCATAAAACTCCCTGTCCCGATCGGTTGGGTCCGTTTGAATACAAATGCTTTTTGTCCGTTCTTTCCCTGGATTTCCTTTTCGAAAACAGGAGCTTTTTCTCCTTCATCCCCAAAAAAAATCAGATGATCCTGATCGTCAAGGCTGTCCAAACCTTCAAACTGATCCGTGATTGACCGCGACTGCTCCCAACCGTAAAATTTTGAATTGAGATGCATCGATTCTTCGGGCATTTCCGGAACAGGCGGAAGTTGAAAATCAAATTGAAATTGATCAGTATCGGTTCCACTAATTTCTATTTGTATAGGACGCAACGAATTGAAAGCTCTCGCGAGTTCGGTTTTCGCTTCTGCTAATACTTCTTCGACTTCCCTCTCAACCTTATCCTTTTCATTCTCTGAAAAATGCTGCGGATCCAACTTCAACACAATTTTTTTCTCATACTTATTATTTTTAGGAGATTGTAGAGGATTGTGAGAAGATGGAGGTTTGAGCGAAGATTCATGATCTGTTTTGAGTTGATCAAGCATGTGCTCAATTGCATCCCGATCATTTGCATCAAAGGAGGTGTCAATCTTTACAATCTTGCCATCAATCTCCTTTTTAACCTTAATGGTCACAGAATTGCGCTTTCTGTTTTTCAAGTCAGAATCCTTATTCTGTGCCATTGCTACAGAAAATCCAAGTAATAAAACAGCTGAAACGAGGGCTATCCATGCCAGCAATTCTTTAGAGTGTCTTGTTATCATGGTGTCTGGGAGTAATGATTCCGGATCAAATGTATATGCCGCGGCATGACACGGGCGTTAAAACCGGGTTAATCACTGTTAATATTTGGTTAAAATCGACTCTCAAGTGTTAAGGCTCTGTATTTTTGCACGAACATGAACAAACACCGAATCCGTTGGATTATTGCACTGATGAGTATTGCCCTGATCGGGATAATCAGTTTGCAGGTATATTGGATCATGCATGATATTCAACTGAAAGAACAACAGTTTGAACAAACTGTGACCCAGGCCATGAGTGCCATTGTCGACAGGATTGAAACCAATGAGGCGATGACGATCCTGCACGACAGGATATTTGATATTGATCCGGCCAAGATCAGCCGGATGATGATGAATGATACCTTGGGAAGTTTCCGAGAGGAAGAGACTATTCCAATCACAATCACCGACACCAGCATAGAAATTCCTGATTTACCGAGGAATCCCCCCCCGCCGATTTGGGAGGATCTTGACAATGCAGATATCAATATAGAATTTCACCGTCCCGGAAGCAACCAGACTTTTTTACGTCTTCAGCGGAGAAATTACACCCATCGGGATTCTGTTTCTCAGCATACCTTCCGATCTTCCAGGATCATGCGGTATTACGGGGATTCAGCGGAAGTAATCATCCGGCAGAACGAAGAAAAAATTAAAGCCAGACTTGAAAAACTGAATGAAGTCATGCATAAAATGGCTGTTGAATTTGCCGGCCAGGATGATGATATCCGCAAAAGAATTAACCCAAAAAATCTGGATTCTCTTGTCAATTATGAATTAAAAAACAGAGGACTTGATATTGACTACAATTTTGGCGTTTTAAACGGAGAAAGCAATGCTTTCGTGCTCACTAAAAATTCAGACAGGAATGAGGATCTTGTGAACTCAAAATTCCGGACCCTCCTGTTCCCAAATGATATAGTCGCCAAACCGGATTTTCTTGTACTTAACTTTCCCAATACCATTAAATACCTGTTGGCCTCTATGTGGCTGATGTTGATTGGTTCATCTTTGTTCACCCTGATAATACTGCTCGGATTCGCATATACCATCCATGTTATTTACCGGCAGAAAAAACTATCGGATATCAAAACGGACTTCATCAATAACATGACTCATGAATTCAAAACTCCGATCGCTACGATTTCATTAGCAGTGGATTCAATCAAAGACCCCAGAGTAGTGAATAATCCAGAGAAAATGAATTATTTTACCCGTATCATCCGGGAAGAAAACAAAAGAATGAATGCACAGGTTGAACATGTACTTCAGATGGCACAGTTGGAAAAAGGGGAACTGAATATCCGCCCCGAACCAGTAAATGTGCATGATGTTATCCAGAAGGCTGTTGATCTGATCAGTTTACAGGTTGAAAGTAAAGCGGGAAAGATTGATTGCCGGTTACTGGCTGAAATTCCACTTGTGACGGGAGACCCGATTCATTTATCAAATGTTATTTTCAATTTGCTGGACAATGCAAACAAATATTCTCCTCAGCAGCCCGTTATCCTGGTGGAAACAGAAAATTTGCGCGATGGACTGCTCATCCGGGTTAAAGATCAGGGAATCGGCATGACGAAAGAAACACAAAAAAGAATTTTCGAAAAATTTTACAGGGTACCTACCGGAAATATTCACGATATCAAAGGATTCGGCCTCGGACTGAGTTATGTCAAAGCAATCATAGAAAAACACAACGGATGGATCGAAGTTGACAGTGAACCCGGACAGGGAAGTACCTTTGAAGTTTTCCTTCCTTTTAAATAACCCCCAATTCTTTATCCTATGAATACTAAAACTAAAATTTTGCTTGTGGAGGATGACCCGAATTTCGGATCTGTCCTGAAAAATTATCTTGAATTAAATGAATACGACGTCAAGTTATGCATTGACGGGTTTCTCGGTTACGATCAGTTTGTTTCCGGTAAGTATGATATTTGCATACTTGATGTGATGATGCCCCGGAAAGACGGTTTCACCCTGGCCAGGGAGATCAGGGAAAAAGATGACCGTATACCAATCATTTTTCTGACTGCAAAAACCATGAAAGAAGACATGCTCA
>DAORHY010000291.1:0-4795 GCA_035438225.1 Bacteroidia bacterium | reverse complement strand
TGGGAATACCAGAAAATAATTCTCGGCCATTAAGAGCGGTATTTAGAGGCTCCCACTATATAATTTTGATATAAACGGCACCCAATTTCTTTGCTCACCAGGATCTTTGATTCAACCATATTCCGGTCAAACAAATTTACTCGGAGCAATATCCAAAGCCGGGATTGTACTTAACAATTGCAATGTTTCGATCGACGGAGGAATGAATGTCAACAGCTTTATCGGTTTAAGCAATGGGATCATTTCTAACCTGAGTATTGCTTCAGTTTCAAATAGCTATTTTGAAAATATACTTCCCGATCCGGCTTACTCTTCTTCGTGGAATGGTTCCGGAATTTTTTGTAATGGCAGTGGTGTTGGAGCACTTTATCAGAGTGGTTTTGGATACTCTTTATCTATTCCACCGTCATTTGTAAATTGTTATTACGGCATTAATGTAGAAAAATGTGAGTTAATTTCAGGAGGTAACAGAATGGAAAATATGGTTGTGGGTTATCGGGCTTACAACCTCATCGGGCAGGAATTAAATATATCCGGAAATTATATTTTCTGCTCTTTGTATGGGATTGAATCTCAATACAATGATTTTGCATCCTATATAAAATTTGAACTGGACAATATTGAGCTAAATGACCAAAATACCGGGCTGTTGAGTGGCGCGGGAATCTTTGTAAATGAGTATGGCCTGGCTTCTACCGGAATTACAAAAACCATCCAATATCCGGTAATTACAGTCGTCCATGGTAAGCATGGCATTCTGCTTCAAAATTGCAATGGCTTTGATATTTATGGAGGAGGATCAACTACCAACATTTTTGCAGCTTCTCCAAAAGACTGTTATCAAGGTGTGTCGGTATATGGAGGTGAGAAGAACAGCATTCGATGTACAACTGTTGATTTTTCAGAACCCGGTGACAAATTATCTTCCAAAGCTGATTTTGCAATTAACAACTCCATTTCCTGCGATGTTTGGTGTAACCATGCCTACAATGGATATCTGGGTTTCCGTTTCGATGGGAATTGCAATCCCTGCGATTTTGTGAATAATGAAATGAAGGACAATGGCCACACCGGCCTGTATCTGGATGCTTCCGGTGAGATTGGTCCGCAGCTAATTAATAAAGGTAACAAATGGTTCGGCTCCTTCTCTGGTAGCGGTGGAATAGGTGGTATTTGTATGGGAAATTACTTATCTTCCAAATTTGAAGTCAATCCATTATCGCCGCCTTATAAACCTTTGATAGTTTTTCCACCGCTTGGATGGTTTAATCCGGGATCAGGAACACCATATGATTGTTCAACTGCCCCATTCAATTTTCCATCTTGCTATCAATCTTATTCAGATGCCTATTCAACAGATTCTGCTATATGGAATATCGCTTCCGGGCAGAGTGGAACCATTGCGTATTCCGATGTGGCGGATTATCGCTCGAACAAATATTTTACGGAAGAATACCTGAAAGGGAATGGGGTCGGGGATTTACTTATCGAAAATTACTATGATTCCATTTCTGATTTAAACTATGAATTGCTTGCTTCCATAAAAGAAAACACTGGCAATTTAAAAAATGTAAACCCCGTAGTTACCGGACTGATCTCTCAAACCCGGGAAATGATTACTCAATTAATGGATTCCCTTGTAGACGACAGAATTTTAATCAGGAATATGCTACATCCCGACAATGGCTTTATTGCCGGTTTTATGAATAAACAAGATTCATTAATGGAATTATCTATTTCACTTTCGGGTTATGATAGCTTGTTTAAATCAAATTACCAATCCGGAATTGATCTGATCAAAACAGACAATGATGCAATTCAATACCTGTATTTACAATCCATTGAAAGGGGATTAAATAATATCTACTTTGACCGGATTATTAACGGCGAAACCAATCTCTCAGGTAATGATATTTCTTTCCTGACGAGCCTTGCCGCTCAATGCCCGCTTTCAGGAGGGGAACTGGTGTTTAAGGCAAGAGGGATACTAAGTCTCTTGTATCCTTTCATTTCGTATCCTGATAGTCAATTGTGCAACGATGAAGGAATTGTTTATCGCAAAGCTGCTCCTCAGGATATTCAAATTGAATTTAATGTTCATCCAAATCCCGCTTTTGAAAACCTGATCATAGAATATCAAGGTAATATTTTTGAACCAAAGGATGCCATTTTGAGTCTGTTTTCAATGGACGCCAAACCTGTTCTCAGTCAAAAAATAATTTGCAGCTCTGAACATATCATAAACCTTCCGTTAACTCACATCCCTGCCGGAATTTATTATTTAAAAATTGAAACGAATAATTTGCCGGTTTTCACGAAAAGATTGGTTGTCGTACCCCAAAACAAACTATAAACATGAAACATTTATTTTGTTTGTGCGGGGCAATTTGCCTCCTCACCGGAACCTCCTTTGCTCAGGATAATTTATGGATGATGGGCTATTACTGTTGTTCGGCGACATTGGGAGGGATGACCATGGATGTGAGCGCTTCCACTCCCATTGTCACATCTTCGAACTGCCCGATGAATTTTAGTGCGACGAATGCATTAATTTCATCTCCGGCCGGATCGCTATTGTTTTACACCAATGGTAACTACATTGGCAACCGTAACTATGATACACTTTTAAATGGTGGAGGAATTAGTCCGGGCTACTATGCAGGATTGTACAATTTTTCAGGCCAGCCGGTACAACAATCTGCAAGCATTCTTCCCTTTGATTTTGGCCATTCTCCGCTTTATCACCTCTTCCACATGGCATATGACGGAACAGCTCCCAGCAGTCAGCCGAAATTTCTGTACCACTCTGTCATTGACATGAGTCTGGACAGCGGCAGAGGCGCGGTTGTAGTTAAAAGTGACAGCTTAATCCAGGATACCCTGACAGTAGGCCAGTTGACCGCCTGTCGTCATGCCAATGGAAGAGACTGGTGGCTGGTACTACCTAAATACAATTCTAACTTGTATCATATCCTTCTAATAACTCCGTATGAAATCACAGATTTCCCTCAACAAATCGGGCCGGTAATTGGCTGGGGGGAATGGAGCGGGCAAGCTACTTTTTCTCCTGATGGTATGCGTTATGTGCGTTACGACCGGGAGAATGGTTTGACGATGATGGATTTTGATCGCTGCACCGGACTCTTTTCAAATCCTACTCACCATGGAAAGAGTGAATTCAATGATAACGCCTGGGGAACTGGTGCTGCATTTTCTCCAAATTCAAATATTCTTTACCTCTCAAGTTTTCTTTATGTGTATCAGTTTGATCTGACAGCAGCTAATTATTTCACTACAAAAACTACGGTTGCAGTCTACGATACAAGTGGATATAGTTTTTTCACCGCTGAATTGGCTCGCAATGGGAAAATCTACATGATTCCTACAGGGGGTTCCAACATCATGCATGTGATCAATTACCCTGACAGTCTTGGAATGGCTTGTAATGTTGTGCAACATGATTCGATCTTATCACGATATAATGATGGTACCATCCCCCACTTCCCCAATTTCAGGCTCGGGCCTGTAGATGGATCTGTATGTGATTCATTGGTTTTCGAAAACATTCCGGCTTCAGATCATATGGTAGGGAATTTTCAACTTTTCCCAAATCCTGCTAATCGCATTGCTTATATCACCTTGCCGATTCTTTCCGATGTAAAGGTTCGTGTTATTAATGCACTTGGCAGAATTGTGGATGTTCCTATGAATTTAAGTACTTCCATTCTGGAATTGGATGTCTCCAGGCTATTGCCGGGTTGTTATACCGTAATGGTAATGTATGGGAATTCGATGGTTAACCGTAAATTAATCAAATATTAAAATATTTTGCTCAGCATTATTTTTCAAGTCAGGCTTAACCCAAGTTTGAAAAATTAAAATCAGGGACTTGGGATAAAGGGCCGGGAACGAGGAGTGTTAATTGATTGTTAGTGGTTAGTGGTTAGTGCTGAGTGGTTAGAATGGGTGGGCTATTTTGATGCGCTTTTTCATTTTGATTGCACTAATATTTTGCCTTTTGACTTTTGACTTCATCCGCTCAATAATTCTCATTTAGCCTACAGTATTTTGACTTTTGAATTTTGACTTATCACTTCATCCATTCACTCTTCACCATTCACCCTTCACCATTCACCCTTCACCATTCACCCTTCACTAATTCCGGATTTTGTAACGATCTTTAGTCAGCCAAATTTCTTTTTATGTCAAAAATAATTCTATCAGAAGAAACAGCGTTTCCGGGGCGATGGATAAAAGTGTACCGGTATCGTGTGGAAGACAGCAGTGATCATTCTGTAAAGGAGTTTGAATGCATGGAACGTGGCAATTCCGTAACCGCGGTGGTGTATGATCCTTCTACAGATGAATATTTGTTCACTGAACAATGGCGAATGGGAGCGAAAACAGATTTGCTTGAACTTGCTGCCGGCGCCATGGACCATGCCGGAGAAAAGCCTGATCAAACCATTCAACGTGAAATCGAAGAAGAGCTTGGATACAAAACAAATCCAGCTTCCCTGAAATTACTTTTTGAATTCTATGTTTCTCCCGGAGGTTGTTCCGAAAAAATGTTTCTCTATTACGCTGAAACAGGAGAAAAAATCAGCGCAGGTGGCGGTATTGACGATGAAAAGATCCGCATCGTCAGACTAAAATATGAGCAACTCAAAAACCTGCAACAGTTTCAGGATGCGAAGACTTTGATTGGGGTGATGTGGCTATTGAAAAGCAGGGACGGGGGACGAGGGACGGGGGACGATTTTTAATAAGGGTATAATCGTGCAACAATTTTTTC
>DAORHY010000290.1:0-4800 GCA_035438225.1 Bacteroidia bacterium | reverse complement strand
TGTCACCGGCGGAATTGGCAGCGGGAAAACAATCGTTTGTTCGGTTTTTCGGCATCTGGGAATTCCTGTGTACGATGCGGATACAGAAGCGAAACTCTTGTATGAAAAATATCCTGATCTGCGCGAAGCTGTGCGCAATCAGGTTTCAGAAGAAGTGTTCGACGGGAATGGAAAACTGGATCGCAAAAAACTTGCAGATATTGTTTTTCTCCAGCCAGAGAAACTAAAAGTGCTAAACGGACTTGTACACCCGTTGGTGAAAAAGGATTTTCACGCATGGTTAAAGAATCAGCAGGATGTGATTTACGTGGTTAAAGAAGCAGCTATCCTTTTTGAAAGTGGAGCGGATGCTGATTGCGATAAAATTATTACGGTGATTTCACCCCGTGATTTGCGCATCCAGCGGGTTCGGGACCGTGACCGCAAAACCAAGTCGGAGGTAGAATCAATCATTGACCGGCAGATGAATGACGAAGAGAAAATTCAACGAAGTGATTTTGTCATCCGGAATGACGAGAAAGAGCTTGTACTTCCACAGGTACTTTCTATCCATGAATCACTGGTCAAAGGTGAAAAGGCTGTGGAAGATTCCCTTCGTTAGGAAATAGAAAACTTTGTCAACCGGTTATGGTTTCAGTCAATGAATTTATTCTGATTACTCCAAAAGGGCTGTATTGTCCTCAGGGCGATTTTTATCTTGACCCGAAGCGCCCTGTGCACAAAGCGTTAATTTCTCATGCGCACGGGGACCATGCTGTTCCCAACAGCGGAATGATTTACACTCTATCCGCTACCCGGTCGCTGATGAGCAGAAGGTTTCAAAAATCACTCCGGTCACAATTCACAGATGTGAAATACGGGGAGGCGTTTGAAATCAATGGTGTCATCATTACTTTTTATCCTGCCGGACACATGCTTGGAAGTGCCCAGATCCTGCTGGAATATGCCGGAGAAAAGTATTTGTATACGGGTGATTTTAAATTGCAGCAGGACGATAGTTGTGAACCTTTTGAATTTGTCAAGTGCGACCATCTGATTACCGAAACCACATTTGCCGATCCGGCATACACTCATCCCGATCCTGTTACGGAAATCAGGAGTCTTTCAGACACAAAGGAAAATATTCTCATCGGGGCTTATGCCATCGGGAAGTCCCAGCGACTCACACGACTGATAGCAAATCATTGTCCGGAGAAACAGATATTTATTCATCCGGATTTGCATTCTTATCACCAGATCTATGAGCGTTATGGCATGACCCTGGGCAACTGGCAGCCGTATGCAAAACAGGAATTCATGGAGTGTGACAACAGCGTTTGTATTCTTCCTCCCAATCAATTTTCACGGTTTTCGAGAAATAAGGCTGTTGTCAGATTTTTTGCAACAGGCTGGAAGAAATCTTTTTTTCGTTGTGACCGTATTCTTTCAATCAGTGACCATGCGGATTGGAAGGATGTACTCACTCTTGTCGAAAAGACCGGAGCCGGAAAAGTTTATACCGTTCACGGTGACGGAACACACCTCAAAGATCATTTGAATTCTTCAGGAATTGAAGTAACATTGCTTCATTGAGTTTTTGGTGCAGGTGTCGGGAATTTTCGGTAAAATTTCCGATTTATTTGAGATCAAAGTAGGAAGTTTCAATTCTCTAATCAACCGGATCATGAAGATATTAACCAGCAAACAGATTCGTGAAGCCGATGAATATACCATTCAACACGAACCGGTTTCATCACTGGCACTCATGGAACGAGCTGCTTCCGCATGTTGCAAATGGATCGAAAACAGATTTTCAAAAGATCAGAAGATAAAAATATTTTGCGGGAGCGGGAATAATGGCGGGGATGGTCTTGCGATTGGACGGATGTTGTTGCATTCCGGTTATCCCATCGATGTTTACCTGGTGCAAACTTCCGGGGATCCATCGCCCGGTTTTTTTGAAAATAAAAAACGTCTGGAAGGCCTTGATCCAAATGTGATCCATAAAATCGCAACGGAAGCCGGTATTCCGTTCATCTCCGGATCCGATATTGTGGTTGATGCCATCTTCGGAAGCGGGCTCAACATGGAAGTAAAAGGGATTGCCGCAAAAAGTATTGAGCAAATCAATGCTTCCGGAGCCTGTGTGATCTCCATTGATATTCCTTCCGGACTGTATTCAGACAGACCAGTTTCGCCGGGTTCTTCCATTGTTGAAGCCACAGTGACGCTTACGTTTCAATTACCCAAGCTCACGTTTATGTTTCCGGGAACCGGTCATTATGCAGGGGATTGGGAATTGCTGGATATTCATCTGGATCCACATTTCATCCGGCAGCAGGAAACAACATGGAATTATTTTACCCACCCGGAAGCGGTTTCGCTGATACGGCGCAGGCTTAAATTTTCACACAAAGGAAATTATGGACATGCATTCATCATCAGCGGAAGCAAGGGAAAGATGGGAGCTGCTGTGATGGCGGCAAGGGCCTGTCTCCGGTCGGGAGTAGGTTTGCTCACCGTTCATGTGCCGGACTGCGGAGTTCAGATTCTGCAGACATCTGTTCCGGAGGCAATGGTTCATGGTGATGCGCACGAAACTATTATTTCGGGTCTGCCTGACTTCTCTCCCTATTCGGCGATAGCAATCGGGCCAAGGATAGGAACGGATGAGGTGAGTTGGGAACCGATGCGGCATTTGTTGTATTCGTACCGGAAACCATTGTTGCTGGATGCGGATGCCTTGAATATACTCTCACACCACCCGGAATGGATGGAGTACATTCCGGAAAACTCCATTCTTACGCCTCATCCGAAAGAATTTGCCAGGCTCACGAAAGAAGTAAAAGATGATTTTGAACGTTTCGAATTGCAGATACAATTTTCAAAACAGTATAAAGTTTATGTTGTCCTGAAAGGGGCCCATACCTGTATTGCTTGTCCGGATGGAACAGCATGGTTTAATTCCAGCGGAAATCCCGGTATGGCAAAGGGAGGAAGCGGTGATGTACTCACCGGTATAATTGCAGGCCTGATGGCGCAGGGATATAAATCACTGGAAGCTGCTCAACTTGGAGTTTTTGTGCACGGACTCGCAGGAGACGAAGCAGCAAGAATAAAAACGCAACTATCAATGACTGCTACCGATATTGTAAAATGCATTCCATTGGCATTTCAAAAACTTACAGACGGAAGAAAATGATTTTAGTTTTTTATTTGAAATCAATAATCCCTTTTCCCTGGCGAATGATGACCGGTTCATTGTCTGTACAATCGATGATTGTTGAAGGTTCCAGTTCACTGTATCCCCCGTCAATCACAAGGTCCACTTGTTCTCCGATACGGGCGTCGATTTCAAGAGGGTCAGAAGAATAATCCTGAATTTCACTTCCGCCGTGAACGGTAGTGACCATGATCGGATTGCCAAGATCTTTCACCAGCCGCCGTGTTATATTGTTGTCAGGTACACGGATACCGATAGTTTTTTTATTGGATTTGAAAATTGCCGGAACATTACTGTTTGCGTTCAGGATAAAAGTGAATGGTCCGGGCAAACAACTTTTCATCAGTCGAAAAACCTCGGTGCTGAAGGGTTTTGTAAAGTCTGAAATATTGCTCAGGTCATAGCAGATGAAAGAAAAATTCGCTTTCTCAATCTTCACATGTTTGATGTGACAAATTCTCTCGAAAGCATCGCTTCTCCGGATATCGCAGGCAAGTGCATAAATAGTATCCGTCGGAACCACCACTACGCCACCATCCTTCAATAACTTCACTGCCCGGTCGACATACCGGTCATTGATGTTGTCGGGAAAGATTTTGAGCAGCATGTTCAGAAGGGTTTCGAATTCCGGGTTTCAGGTTGCACGTTCAAAGCCAGTATTTTTGGGTTGTCTTGAAATAGGGTGAATCTACGATCTCTGTTTATTCCGAACGTTCATTCCCAACTCCCGAAATTCACTTCAAAATACCGGCTACCAGCCAATCACTCATTTTACCGCAACATCACTGAATTTCTTCGCATCAGCAAGGAATTTGGCGAGGCCGATATCTGTAAGCGGATGCTTTAACAGATCAAGGATGGCGGAGAGGGGGCAGGTGGCGACATCGGCTCCGGCTTCAGCGCATTTTACAATGTGCAAAGGACTACGGATGGATGCCGCCAGTACTTGTGTCCCAAAATCATAGGTATGGTAAATATGAACGATCTGGTGGATCAGATCCATGCCATCCAGATTGATATCATCGAGTCTCCCAAGAAAAGGGGAAACATAGGTTGCTCCGGCTTTTGCTGCGAGCAATGCTTGTCCTGCAGAAAAAACGAGCGTGCAGTTTGTTTTTATCCCTTTATTGGAAAAGTATTTCAAGGCCTTCACACCGTCTTTGATCATCGGTACTTTCACAACGATTTGCTTGTGCAGTGATGCCAGCATTTCACCTTCTTCAAGTATGCCTTTGTAATCGGTGGCGATTACTTCAGCGCTCACATCTCCGGTTACAATGTTGCAAATGTCAACATAGTGCTTCAGTATGTTTTCCTGACCTGTAATTCCTTCCTTGGCCATGAGAGAAGGGTTGGTTGTGACACCGTCCAGCACACCGAGGTCCTGTGCTTCTCTGATTTGAGAAAGGTTTGCAGTATCAATAAAGAATTTCATTGGAGTGTATTTTTAGTTAGAAATAATTCAGTTTCTAAAATTAGTTTATTTTCGTCGAGGCCGGGATAAGTCCTGTTTTTTTTTGAAAGAAAATGAATTCACCTCCAGTTAAAATGAATGATCCAAAAACTGCAAAGAATTCCATTCAGGTTTTCTAATTTTC
>DAORHY010000289.1:0-4830 GCA_035438225.1 Bacteroidia bacterium | reverse complement strand
GATTTCATCAATACCGATTTCGGTAGCCTTCTCTAGGAACCATTCGAAACGCTCATTGTTTTTTGGAGGTGCTACAGCCAGGTGCAAATGATAGCCGCGCGGAGGAGATACAGCCGGTTCATGCAGTATTTTTACCATGCAGTGTTTGGCAGAAATGCTTTCTATTTCTGCAGTATAAAATTTCCCTGAACCGTCGGTCAGCATGATCTGATCCCCGGCACCGTAACGAAGTACTTTCAACAAATGCCTTGACTCCTCATCCGGAAGGGGAAAAGCAGTATGGGGTTCAATTCGTGAAGTGAAGAATAATTCCATGCGAAAAGTGAAAATGCGTTTTTTGAAATACCGGATGCACATGCAATAAAAAAACCTTCCCCGTTAGAAGAAGGTTTTTTACTTTATGCATTCATCTTTTATGCATTAATGGTAAGCGTTGGCGCAGCATTCAGAATTTCATCGTTTGCATACTCTGCATATTGTGCAAAGTTTTTCACAAAAGAAGCCGCCAGCGTTTGAGCTTTTATGTCAAATTCATTTTTGTCATTCCATGTATTGCGCGGGTTCAGGATTTCATTTGGAACTCCCGGGCAGGTTTTCGGCATTGACAACCCGAACACGGGCATCGTATGGTATTCCGCTTTGTCCAGATCGCCGTTCAGTGCAGCAGTAATCATTGCTCGTGTGAAGGATAATTTCATCCGGGAGCCAACTCCATAGGATCCGCCGGACCAGCCTGTATTCACGAGCCATACATTTACTTTGTGCCGCTTGAGTTTTTCTCCGAGCAACTCAGCGTATTTTGTAGGATGGAGCGGGAGGAAGGCTTTACCGAAGCATGCAGAAAAAGTTGTAGTGGGTTCGGTGATTCCGACTTCAGTGCCGGCAACTTTAGCAGTATACCCGGATATGAAATGATACATTGCCTGTCCGGCATCCAGCTTCGATATTGGTGGCAACACTCCAAAGGCATCACAGGTCAGAAAGAATATGTTTTTGGGAATAGAAGCAATGGAAGGTTCAACAGAATTGTCAATGTGATCAATCGGATATGCAACCCGGGTGTTTTCGGTTTTGCTGATGTTTTCGTAATCTACTTTCGTCGTTCCTTCATAGAATTCTATGTTCTCGACCAAAGCTCCGAAGCGGATGGCATTGAAAATCTGTGGCTCTTTCTCTTTTGTCAGGTTGACGCATTTCGCATAACAACCCCCTTCAAAATTGAATACTGTTTCTTCTGCCCATCCGTGTTCATCATCACCGATCAACCCTCTGTTCGAGTCTGCCGATAAGGTTGTTTTTCCTGTACCTGAAAGACCAAAGAATATTGCTGTATCACCCGTCGGCCCGATGTTGGCAGAGCAGTGCATGGAAAGTACATTTTGTTCGTGCGGAAGTACGAAATTCAGAACGGAAAAAATTCCTTTTTTAATCTCGCCGGTGTATCCTGTGCCTCCGATAAGAATGATTTTCTTGGTGAAGTTTAGAATGGCAAAATTACTTTGCCGGGTACCGTCAAGCTTCGGATCTGCATGGAATCCGGGAGCACAAACAATCGTCCAATCTGCTTTGGAAGTTTTCAGTATTTCTTCAGTCGTTGGGCGGAGAAATAAATTATTTGCAAAAAGGTTTTGCCATGGTGATTCGGTGACGACACGGATGTTCAATCTGTACTTAGGATCAGCGCAGGCATATGCATCGCGCACGTAGATTGTTTTTCCCTGGAAGTAGGCAGTAACTTTTTCATACAGCCGGTCAAAACGTGCCGGGTCAAATTTAATGTTGATGTCGCCCCACCAGACAGCTCTTTCTGTTTTGTCATCACAAACGATAAATTTATCTTTTGGAGAGCGGCCTGTAAATTTTCCGGTATCCACTGCAAGTGCACCGGTATCCGTAAGCATTCCTTCTCCGCGTATGATTGTTTCTTCAACCAATTCCGCCGGGCTGAGATTCCAGTATGCGTCAGAAAAGTTTCTTAAGCCCAGATCAGCGATGGTTGCATCCTTCGCTTTTAATCCGAATTCATTCATGGTCAAGTGATTTGTAGGTTGGGAATTGAATAGGACAAAGTAAGGGAAAATTTATCAAATTCGCGAATTTACCGTGGTCGTTTGTGTTGACAGGGCTTGTTTTCGTAGATATTTACCCACTTGGCAGATTTCAGCAATTCCTTGGTTCTGGCCACAAATTCAGCCTGTTGAGCACTGCTGAGTTCATTCAGACGAAGACAAAAATCAGTTTCACCCTCCCGCCCCCAATTGGCCCTTTCATAGTCTATGTTTTTTCCGATTTCGGCACTGTACGTTCCAATGCTCTCCTCAAACCTGAGCAAGCTGGGTCCGTCAGTACCCATACCGATAGAAAAGAATACCACTGTCAGACGATAAGTATCGGGTGCCAGGCTGTCTGTAACCACCGGTTTAACAGCAGGTGAATCGATCGCCGCCGCTGCTGTACTGCCGGTTTTTTCAGTAGCGGATTCCGGAGTCTTTGTAGATTCTTTGTGATTCTTACAAGCACCAAAAGACAGCATCATAAAAGTAAGTAGTGATAAGAGTTGGATGTACATCGTAAAATAGTTTTCTAAAATTGAATAATGAAATATACAATAAATTCTTAAACTGATTTTTTAGTGACCAGGACTTTTTACGAACGAACCAATATTCTTTGAATGATCGGAATTGAGTCCGGTGGAATGCTCAGAATTTAGATTTGAGAATCACAATCATCAGGAAAATCCAGCCCGCAACAAAGCACAGCCCGCCAAGCGGAGTGACCGGTCCCAAAACCGATTTCCAGCTGTCAATACCCAGTAGTTCCCGGGTGGCCAGCAGGTAGATGGATCCGGAAAACAGAACCACGCCGGCGATGAAACATATACCGGAATAATTTAACAGCGAGGAACTTATTTTCCCTGCCATCAGAGCTACGATGATCAATGCAAAGGCATGATAAAACTGGTAGCGTACACCGGTTTCAAAAGTCAGGAGGGCGTCAGCGGAAAGTTTTGACTTTAATGCATGCGCACCGAACGCTCCGAGGATAACAGCAAGACCGCCGAATAATGCACCGGTTAAAAAGAATGTTTTCTGCATGGTTTTTTTTGAAACAAAAGAGCTCTCCGAGGAGAGCTCTTTTGTTTTGTTTAAAATTATTTACTGATGTATTTATTCAGATCGTCAACAGAACTTTCGAATTCAAAAGCATCGTTTACCTTATAATAATTTCCGATATCATACGTGTGGTCGTAAGCGTATTTAGCATATTCGAGTTTGGTGTTTTCAAAATCGAAGAGGCTCAGGACTTCCCGGACCTGTGAAGCGGTAAGGCAATTGTTTTGCAATACTTGTTTGGCAATGGTCAGTTTTGTGTTTTCAAAATCTTTTGTCCGGATGGTTTCTTTCATGCTGCTGAAATCTCCCGGAGCCATTGGCATCGGACAACCAACGGGGCCAGTGTAACCACTGACATAAACAACCTGTGCCGGAGGTGGGCTGGCGACCACTACTGTATTTCCGGGAGTGACGGAAGAGGAGCTGCTGGTTGTTGTGACCGAATGAGTCGTAGTCGTTGTTGTCGTTGTAGCAGATGAACCGGATTCCATTCCGTCCATTCCCATGCCGGAAGCGTTGATGCTAATGTTGCCACCCTGTTCTCCAACATTGACACCCATATTGAAATTTACATTATCGCCGGTTGCGCCGGAACCGCTGGTAGTGGTTGTTTGCGATTGCTGTATGGTTGTTGTGGAAACGGTCGCCGGTGGAGGAGTTGTCGTGTATTGAACCACAGTTTGCGCAGGTGCACTCGGTGGAGCCTGTGCGATCGGAACGGCGCTTACCATGCGGGTAACATACTCACCTTTTTTATTTTGTTTGATATTCCATGTTGCTTCATATCCCATCTCAGTGAAATACATGTTCCAGTCAAGATGGCCAAGTTTTGTATCCGAAAAAACAATGCGGCATTTATAATTCGGCGCATTCAGGCCGGTTAATTTGACATTGGTTTCGGGTGTCGCATTTTGTAAAACACCATTGAGAATAACCTGAAATTTTTCACCGTTCTCGGTGAATAAAATTGCATTGTTTGATTGTGCCTTGCTGCTCAGCGTGAATAAAAATAGCAAGCCGGATAGGTAGATTATACTTTTCATAATGTGAAGGTTGGATAATTTTTATAGGATTGTTTTGTAATTTCTTTTAAAAACCAACATCGTGCCAAATTACGGCCAAAGATAATAAATTGATTTAGCCGGTGAAGCCGGAAGGGCTCACAATTGAAATGTGAATCTGTTGATTATCAGGTGAGCATGCGGGTGAATGATTCTTGTTAAAAGTCTGAAATTTCATCCCGGAAATGTACCTTCGCCACAAATTGATAAACATGCGCAATGTGCTTCTGATCGGTGCCGGCCGTTCTTCTTCTTATCTCATTCAATACCTATTGGAACATGCTCCTGAAGGAAAGTGGACGCTCACCGTCGCAGACGTAACGGAAGAGAATGCAAAGCAGAAAATCGGAAACCACCCCTCCGGCAATGCCATTCGTTTTGATATTCAGGATGAAAAACTCCTGCACGCGGAAGTTATGAAATCGGATCTCGTGATTTCCATGTTGCCTGCGCACATGCATTTGCCTGTGGCCCGCGAATGTGTAAGGCAAAAAAAGGACCTGGTGACAGCATCCTATGTTACTAAGGAAATGATGGATCTCGACAGCGAAGCAAAAGCAAACGGCATTTTAATCCTGAACGAATGCGGTCTTGATCCCGGAATTGACCACATGAGTGCCATGAAATTGATAGACGACATAAGAAATAATGGAGGC
>DAORHY010000288.1:0-4833 GCA_035438225.1 Bacteroidia bacterium | reverse complement strand
CTTTACCTTGAAAGGTGAACTTTATCAAAAAATAGATCCTTGCAATATCCTTGAAAAATCAAATCTTTGCATGCCATGAAATTATTCGGGGATGATACATTGTACTTGTTTGAATTTGACCGCGTGCGGGAGCGTGTGGAGCATCATTGCAGGTCCGCTTCCGGAAAACGTAAAGCACTGGGAATGGCTCCCCTGGCAGATCGTGAGAACCTGACATTGGTATTGAAACAGACCGATGAGTTCAAACAGACACTCCAACAGCACGGCTACTTTCCGGATCTGACCTTTGAAGATTTTGAAGAAGAATCACAACTTTTACTGATTGCAGGCTCCATGCTGCTTGAGCTGCAATTCAGCAGGATCCGGTCCGCTTCGGTAACCGTGAATTCTATCCTGAAATTTCTCAATGACAGGAAGTCCTCCTATCCGAACCTGCTGAAACTGACAGAAGATGTTTTCGTCACGCAGGAAATTATACAGGCGATCGATGCCATTATTGATTCACATTCTCAGGTAAAAAGCAGCGCATCTCCAGATCTTCAGGACATCCGGAACCAGTTGAGTTCCAAACGGCGTGAGGCCGACAAACGATTCAGGACGTTCATTCAGGATCTGAAAAAAAAAGGCTGGCTGAGAGATAATGAAGAGAATTTCTACAACAACCGCCGGGTATTGGCGATGCCTTCAGAGTACAAAAGGGAAGTGAAGGGAATTGTTCATGGAAAAAGCGAAAGTGGAAAAACGACTTTTGTGGAACCGGAAGCATTGGTCGAACTGAACAATGAGATTGCAGAGCTGGAACAAGACGAACGGTATGAAGTGATGCGTTTGCTCAGGGAATTAACGGACACCCTACGGCCGTTCAGTGCTTTGATCCGAAATTACCACGAAGTACTCACCGCGTTCGATCTGGTTCGTGCCAAAGCGAATTTTGCAATAGAGATCAAAGCAAATCTACCACAGCTCAGTAAGAATTCTGTTGTCAGACTGATCAATGCCGTGCATCCTCTGCTCTATCTTCAGAACCGTTCTCAGAACAAGGAGGTGGTTCCCCTTTCTATTGAGCTCAATCAGGACAGCCGTATAGTCATCATCAGCGGGCCGAATGCCGGCGGAAAATCAATTACGCTTAAAACTGTGGGTTTGCTGCAACTCATGTTGCAAAGTGGTCTGCTTGTGCCGGCAGATGAAAAATCCGAGATGTGTTATTTCAATCACCTGTTGGCTGATATTGGAGATAGCCAGTCGATAGAATATGCCTTAAGCACCTATAGTTCCCGTCTCATTCGCATGAATCAGTTTCTTCGCATGGCCAACAACCGGACCTTGATTCTCATCGATGAATTCGGCACCGGTACGGATCCCGAACTGGGCGGTGCGATTGCAGAAGTGGTTTTGGAAGAACTGAACAAGCGAAAGGCTTTCGGAGTATTTACAACACACTATACAAACATCAAACTGCTCGCGGATCACCTGGAAGGAGTTCGCAACGCTTCCATGCTCTTCGATCCCGAAACACTGCAACCAAAATACAAAATGATCTCCGGCCAGCCCGGAAGTTCCTATACTTTCGAAGTTGCCGAACGAATTGGTTTGCCCAAACATGTTTTGGATCGTGCCAAGAAGAAAGTACAGCAGGATAAGATCAAGTTGAATGAGATGCTGTCAACACTGCATTCACAAAAAGTGAAACTGGAACAACAACTCAACTCACTGAAAAATAAGGAAGACAGAACAACCGCGGCCACAGAGAAATTTGAACAACTCCGGGAAAAACTTGAAACCAGGCTGGAGCTTGAAAAGAGCAAATACGATGAGAACCGCAAGCTTGCAGAACTCGGGAGAAGAATGCAGGTTCTTGCGGATGAATGGGATAAATCCAGGGATAAAAAGCCCATCATCAAAAAATTTGTCGGCCAGATGACTGCAGAAAAGAAAAAGAAAGCCGCAGAAAATGCCCCGGATAAAGTTGAAAAACGCAGGCTTGCACTGATTGAAAAACTAAAAAAAGAAATTCAGATCGGCAGCAGAGTACGAATGCTGAAAGGCAAACAGATCGGCATTGTGGAACAAATTAAAAAAAATACCATTTACGTTAATTTTGGTTCGCTGCTTGCGAAGGTGGCAATTGAGAATTTGGAGCTGGCAGAAGATGAAAAACCGAAGGAGGATTAAAATATTCTTTCGCAGCGCGAAGATATCCTTAGAGAATTCTCAGAAAAGTATCCTTTCCCACAACATAAACCGGTAGTAACAGATTGAATAAAATGATAAGGCCAGCAAGAATTGATGCCGGCATTTTTTTCTGTTTATAGAGATAATCAAAAGACAAGAGCACAGCCGGAAAACACAGGCACAGCAAACGGGTGATATCGTAAGCGATGAAAAGTTGCAAGAAAGGACTGAGCAGCATGAGGACGAGTGCAACACTAATTTTCCTGTCTCGTTTGCGAAAAGATTCCACCAGCGCCCAGACCGGAAAGATCCATGCAAATCGAAAAGTAAAAAAGGCTCCTTGTAGCATCCGGGGCAAGTTAGCATGTATGTTTCCAATAATATTTTCAACATTGAAATAATAATTCAAATCATATTTTACCGGGATCAGGGTTGAAATGCAGATGCGGAACCCACTGTAAATGATCAATACCGGCAATACTTCACGGATCATTTTGTTCAGCATCACTTGCAACGCTTCGTTTCGGTGTCTCCAGTAGAGAATTCCCGGAAAAGCAAAGACTGCCGATTCATGGTTTAGTAAACTGAACAGTAAAAAGACAGATAACACGTACCCTTTCAAATTCGGAAGAAGACAAAACAGGAGTAAAAACCAGGTCACGCTGTCCACATAACCGGCCGAAGCAAGACTCAGAAAAATCATGAAAGAAAATGAAAGAAACGCGGCTTTAATAAAACCCGAATAAAATGGAGCAGGATCGAAAAAGGAAACCTTTTGAATCAGGACGATGAATCCAACCAGAAAAATCCAGGGAAGGACGAAGAAATATTCTCCCCTGAGTCCCGTTAAGAAAGCGATCAGCGGAGAAAGCAGACGGTATTGAACCGGATTCTCTTTTGTAAAATTGAATGGTTCCCTGGATAAATCAGAGAACAGGATTCCATGAAACGCCGGTTCCGGGGAAGGTTTCATCCAGAGCCAGGCAATGGCAAACAGCAGGAAGGCAAAAATTCCGGAATAGATCCACGAGAGGGAATGAACAGTCCAAACCTTGTCTTTCAGCATGAAAAAAAAATCAAAAAACACAGGCAAAGAAATTCTCAGGCGTGCATCAGATCGTTGATGATTTTCTCTACTGTTACGCCATCCGCCTCCGCACGGTAATTCCGCACGATACGGTGGCGCAGAATCGGGAGTGCAACAGCTTTTACATCGGTTATATCGGGAGAGAATTTGCCATTGAGTGCTGCGTGGCACTTCGCCCCGATCACAAGATATTGTGACGCACGGGGACCGGCACCCCAGGAAAGGAAACTGTTTACATCCCTGGTCGCTGCAGTTGTATTCGGACGCGTTTTGGTGGCAAGGGAAACTGCATACTGCAATACATTATCAGGTATGGGTATGCGGCGGATCAGTTCCTGGAAAAAGAGAATTTCCTCGCCTGAAACAATTTTCTCCAGTTTGGGCCGGTAATCGGAAGTGGTGTTTTTCACGACTGTAAGCTCCTGTTCAAATTCAGGATAAGTTAACAGGACATTGAACATGAAACGATCAAGCTGGGCTTCCGGCAAAGGATACGTGCCCTCCTGCTCAATCGGATTTTGTGTGGCCAAAACAAAGAAAGGGAGGTCAAGTGCATACCGTTTCCCGGCAGCAGTCACAGCATATTCCTGCATGGCTTCCAGAAGTGCACTTTGGGTTTTAGGAGGTGTCCTGTTAATTTCGTCAGCGAGAATGATATTGGAAAATAAAGGTCCTTTAATAAAGCGGAAATGCCGTGATTCGTCGAGTATCTCGGTTCCAATGATGTCCGACGGCATCAGGTCAGGTGTAAACTGGATGCGGTTGTAGGTAAGTCCGAGTGATTGTGCAATGGTATTGACCAGCAAGGTTTTTGCGAGACCGGGTACACCTACCAACAAGCAGTGCCCCCGGCTGAAAATGGAAATGAGCACATCCCTCACCACTTCATCCTGTCCGATGATTACCTTCCCGATTTCTTTACGCAATGCATTGTATTTGACGACGAGATCCTGAACGGCTTCCACATCGTTTTTATAGTTTGTTGCCATAGGCTGATTTACAGTTTTTAATGTACTCTCAGGTGAGAACCGATAGAAAAATTAATTTATTTTATTCACTGATATTCCAATGCTTCAGCACTTCGCATCCTGCATATTCTGAATTGATGTGAAAGTAGGTTGATTTACGTTTCTTTTCCACCCATTCGCTCAGCATCTTATTTTGTTTTTCCTGAAGTGCAACTTCCTGGATCTTCTGATAATCATCCTTCATATTGGCTTTGTGAGGTTGTGTCTTGGATTTTACTTTCACAATCCGATAAGCCATTTTATTGTCTGTTGTGGTCATTAACAGGGGAATTGAAATCCTGTTCAGGGGCATGCTGTCAACCTGAAAAAATAACAACCTGTCTATTTTGTCAGGCGACAGACGAGTGGTATTCGTTTCGGGATTCAGCATTAGTCCGCCGTTGTTACGAGTATCTTCATCGTCGGAAAATTTCTGGGCAGCTTCTTCAAAAGTAATGCTGACTTTGTTGATTTCATTGCGCAGGCTGTCCAATAAATTAACGCTCTTGACCATATCTGCATCGTTCGTTTTTGGCTGGAGAAGTATATGGCGGACATTAATCT
>DAORHY010000287.1:0-4840 GCA_035438225.1 Bacteroidia bacterium | reverse complement strand
AGGATTTCTCCCATTTTAGCAGGTGAGGAGGCGATTTTGGAATAGACCGGTTTAATGAAAAAGATAGACAAATGTGACAACGAAAGGTAAGTTGGCACTTCGTCGTGGTTTGCTTTATAAATAATCAATTTGTCTTCAGGAATATTTCGTTCATTCGATTTTTTCAGAATGAGTTCTTTGTGTTCATGTGTGATAAAAAGAAATTTAGCATTCGGATAACGGCCGGTCAGCTGTTTGAAAAAATCCAGCATTTCATCAAGCATGTACCACGTTCCGACAGCTCCAAGGTAGGAGATGACGAGATCATCTTTACCAATACCCAATGCCTGTGCCGCAGTTTCCCGTTCTTCTGTTTTTACACGGTCAGGATGAAAATAATCCGTGTCAACACAGCATGGAATAACTTCTATGGGTATCGGTTGATTGGGGATGCTCCTCCAGGTTTCAATTTCTTTACGGGCAGAATCAGTAAGGCAAATTGTATAATCGGCACAGGAAAGAAAACGGGCTTCTTTTTTTTTGAAGTACCGGTAAATCAGGCGGTAAACAAGTTTATTCTGATTCCAGATATCACCGTCAATGCGTTCATCAGCATAAAATCCACGCATATCAAAAATGAAACGCAATCCCGCCTTCTTTTTCAGGTACTCGCCAATCAGTGAAGGCACATAACTCCTGCAATGCACGATATCAAATTTTGTTTCCCGGAGCAATCGGTTGCAATATCTTCTCATTCGGAGGATGTCAAACACGGTAGATAATACCGGCGGGCTTTTCGTGTACGGGATGTTTTTCCACGTGATCCCTTCTTCCTTTAATAATTTTGAAATAGAGGCAATTAGTTCCGGTTTGGCCTTCTTTTCCGAACTCATAATTGTGATCTCGTGCCCCAACTTTCTCCAACCTCTGAGGTAGGGAATCACCTGGGATTGTCCCAATGGATCAGAAAGGCCATCGTAGGTCAGGTAAAGAATATTCATCAGGGATTTCGGAATCTGTGTTTTATGAGTGTACGGGATACAAACAATTTTGTTGCCCCTTTATCTTCGGCGTTAATCCTTCATCACCGTGCAATTAAAACAAAAATATGTAACTTTGGATAACAAAATTGTTTTATGCTTGAAATATTATCAGTCGTAGATTTGATAGTTGCGCCAATCTACCTGGTGATCTTTTTCTTTGTGGCGCACCGTATCCGCTCAAAACACATTGAGAAGAATCCTAGCTACAGGTACTACGTTCCCGGACTGATGGTGAAAATGATTGGCGCCATAGCCGTTTGCCTGGTTTATGTATACTATTATGGCGGTGGTGATACTATCAATTATCACATCGATTGTGTGGCCATCAGCAAATTATTTCTCAAAGATCCCTGGCAGGCTATCCGCTTTACATTCCTGCCACTGGATGCAGAAATGTATTACTCATTTGACTTTGACACCGGCTGGCTTTTTTATTCCTACGATGCAAAAGCGATGATTGTTGACCGGTTCAACTGGATACTGGCTTTTGTCAGCTTCAATAGTTTTGTCGGTCAAACGATGTTGCTGTCATTCATCTGCTTTTTCTCCATCTGGCGTTTGTATCAGATGTTTCTGCATGAATTTCCGGAAATGGAACGCGAGTTTGCCATTGCCATCCTGTTCATGCCTTCTGTTGTTTTCTGGGGTTCCGGATTATTGAAAGACTCGATGACTTTTGCGGCAGTCGCAGCATTTACAGCTTCCTTTCACCATCTGCTGAAGATCAGGACGAAGAACATGAAACACATGATTTACCTGGTGATCAGTTCTTACATCCTGATATTGATCAAACCCTACATTTTCTTCGCAGTGCTTCCGGGAGCAATTCTCTGGTTGGTTGGATTTTATCTTTCCAAGGTGACAAACCCGCTTCTCAAATCCTCTGTTGCACCGCTCCTGATCGTGCTTTCCGTTGCTTCCGGGTACCTGATGTTACGCCTCATGGGAGAAACTCTCGGTGAATATTCTGTCACAAATGTTCTGGATAAAGCGTATGTTACAAATCAGGATTTGAAACAGGATTATTACCAGGGAGCCTCTTTTGATATTGGAGATTTCGAGCCGACTGTACAGGGAATCCTGAGCAAAGTACCCGCTGCTATTAACGCTGCCCTTTTCCGGCCCTATTTGTGGGAATCTTACACCGCTGGGATGTTGATTTCCAGCCTCGAAAATTTTGTATTGTTGATCGTAACTATTTACCTGATTTTAAAAATGAGGGTGTATAATTTATTCTTGCTTATGTTCCGGCATCACATTTTATTCTTCAGTGTATTCTTCAGTTTGTTTTTTTCGTTTTCGGTAGGGCTGACAACTTCAAATTTCGGAAGTCTTGTACGTTACAAAATTCCGGCAATTCCGTTTTTTGTTTCCAGTCTCTTCATCATTCACTACACCTTTAAAAAAGAAATCGAAGAAAAATCAGAAATCAAAGAAGAAGTTTTGGCCTGAGTTCATTTTTTTTTCCGGGCAACGATGATGTGATTCAGGTAAAGATCCGGATTTCCGGGAAACAATTTCGAACAAATTATTCCCCACAAATTTAAAGGGAAAATGAAAAAGGGTGCAATGAACAGACGTGAAATCCTGTTCTTGAAGAAAGTCGAATAGATGTATGCTATGCGCAATTGTGTTACTGTTTCGGTGAACGTTGTTGATCGCTCATGTGTTTCAACTATGAAATTGTTTTTTTCAAGGAGGTGACGGATTCCGAATGAAGAGTACCGTGCAAAATCATTGGGTTTTTCATGTTCCTGCCAGACAAACGGTAGCGTAACCAGTAACAGACCTCCTTTTTTCATGACCCTGTTAATCTCTGAGATCATTTCTTCGAGATTGAAGACGTGCTCAAAAACTTCAGCACTGAAAACGCTGTCAAAGGTTTCAGTGGCGAATGGAATTTTCTTCCCATCATAATAGATGTCGATTGATTCATTGCGGTGATCGTGTGCTTCGTTTTCAATGTCCATCCCGATGTATTCATCAACCTTAAACAAGTCGCGGTAGGGTTTATTCCCACATCCGAAATCCAGCAACTTGCCATGGAGTTTGAATGCATGCCGGCAAATTCCCTTGTAGATTCCCCGTTTAATAAAATAATTGGCGTTAATAAATACGGAAATAAAACCGGGTTGGAATTGTTCCTTCCGGTTAATCCTGTTCAGCGAAGTGATCATCCCCATATACGCCTGATTTGATTCGAATGAATGTGCTATTTTGAAGGACTTGAATTCTTATTAATATATTTTTTCATACACTGATTTTGCAACGGAAAAATTACGTTGCTTTTCTGCAACCGGACGGATTTTGGCATACAGTTCTTCCATGGTGAACTTCTGTAACAAATCATCGATGATTTGAATTGCTTCCAGGTAACTTTCAGGATTCAATGCTTTCAGCACAGCTCCGATTTTATTCTCTTCAATTATTTTACTGTCGTCTGCAATATTTTTAGTGATGACTACGGGTAGTCCTAAAGCCCAGTATTCTGCATTTTTTATGGGTGCAGAATATTTACGGGAAGGGACGGGATTGTACGGACTGATACCAAAATCACCGAGGCCCATATAATCAGCAACTCTGCTATGGAAAACAAATTCAGTCAGCAGGATATGTTCTGGCAATCCGGCTTTACCTGCCCAGCGTTTAAGATTTTCCTTTCGCTCATTTGTCAACAGAAGTATACGAAACCGATCTCCCCAATAATCATAAGCAACTTTGAAAAAATCAAACACATCCTGCTCAAGGTATAACCCTCCGAATTTACCGGCATACACACAAGTGATTTTATCTTCCAGGTTTAATT
The DNA here is from genome assembly GCA_035438225.1 of Bacteroidia bacterium. GTDB lineage: Bacteria > Bacteroidota > Bacteroidia > AKYH767-A > 2013-40CM-41-45 > JADKJP01. Next base: position 1,012 of record DAORHY010000287.1, on the reverse strand, counting down.
TTTTCAGCAGGTAAGGGTTTTTTCTGTTGGGGAGTGCAAATTGATTCAAATTAACACAAGCCGGTTTAACCAACTGGTGTTTGATATTGAAATGAAAACGTTTCTTCACAAAATCGGCCATATCCTTCGTGCAACAGATTAATGTCTGAGCATGTTGGCCTTGCAATTTTTCGAAAAGACTCAATATCCGGAATTGTTTTGATTGCTCTGTCCATGTATTTGTTTCCAACATAACATCCGCATGGGGTTCGTAACTATCGACGATCAACGGTTTACGTGAAAAAAGTGAAATCAGGTAACCGATGGCTCCGGCCGGTGTACACCAGGCATGAATGTGACTGATATTCCTGCTGATGGAGAGTAAAAATACGCGGATGAAAAATGGGATCCAATACAAAAAACCAAGTATACCGAATTTGTGATAATTGAAGTCCATCCATTTTATTCCTTGTAACCGCAGGCGTTCTTTTACCTGCGAGCGTTCATTCGCATTTAACCGCTGTGATTTTTGCTCCAGTGTAATCAGATAAACCACTCGGCCATGGTTTAGCAGATTTCCAAATATCTGAATATACGGCAGCGTGTAGGCCTGAATCAGAGCATCCTTGTAACTCCAATACGTGATAACAAGTATATTTTTGGTTTTTTTCAACGGACAATCTTTTTCAGCTTCTGAATGGTATTGTTTCCGATTCCGCACTTCAGGAGCAGGAGAACGTACTTTTTTTTCCATCCTGCAATTTTCACTGCGTTCAGGAGGTGATGGATGGCCTTCCGGATGTGTCCGTCAATATACGAATGTAAGGCAATAAAATATTCGGTATGAGCACGCAGTACTTTCTGGTCGGAATCCGGCAGATCGAGGTGCTTAAGTATCCATTCTTCAGCCAGTTCCGTGCGCTCAATGATTACAGAATTATCTGAACGCATGGATCTTTCGTCATGATCCTGCATCTGAAGGGTAATCTTATCGATGAGAAAGAACCGGTTGTGACGAAGGTTTTGAAGTAGA
>DAORHY010000286.1:0-4899 GCA_035438225.1 Bacteroidia bacterium | reverse complement strand
CAATCTCAGAAGTCACTCAGATATTCAGACGAGATGTTATCCCTCATTGCAAAATAACTCAACAACCAACCCGGAACACGGAACTCAAAAACCCTTTACGCTCTTGAAAAATTCGCCTTCCTTTTTTCTAAAAATGCTGCAACGCCTTCGTTGAAATCATCGGTCTTGAAACATTTGCCGAATTCGTCGACTTCAAATTGAAAACCATCTACCCCATCGGTGAAGTAGGCATCCACACAGCGGATGATCGCGCTGATGGCATTGGGTCCATTCGCGTTGATTTTTACAAGCAACTCATTCACTTTCGGTATCAGTTGATCAGGTGTAGTTACGTAGTTTACCAAACCAAGCTGACGGGCTTCCTCCGCTCCGATCATATCAGCAGTCATGAGTAATTCCATCGCTTTTCCTTTGCCGATCAGTTGTACGAGACGTTGTGTAGCGGCGTAACCCGGGATCAGGCCCAGCTTAACTTCAGGCTGACCAAATTTCGCGTTATCGGATGCGACACGAAGATGGCAACTCATCGCCAGCTCGCAGCCTCCGCCCAATGCAAAACCATTGATCGCGGCGATGACAGGTTTCTTGCAGAGCTCAATTGATTTGAAAACTTTCTGTCCGGCTGCACTGAGAGCCTTACCCTCTTCCACAGAATATTTTGAAAACTCCGAAATATCGGCACCTGCAATAAATGCCTTGCTTCCTGATCCGGTAATGATAATTCCGGAAATCTCCCGGTTGTCTTCCGCGCGTTTCACCGCATCACCAATCTCCTGAATAGTCTGCGCGTTCAACGCATTCAGCTTGTCCGGACGATTGACAGTGATTGTCAGTACATGCTCGTGAATATTGATCAGAATGTTGTTATAGGTCATCATAAGTCAGGGTGATAATGGATGAATCAGTTTTTTCTTCTTTTCTCTACTTCTTCTCTGATGTAAGAAACAATGTCTTTTGTCTCGGTTCCCGGAGGGAAGAGCTGTCCAACGCCAAGATCCATCAGCTTTTTCATGTCAGCAGCCGGAATAATTCCTCCGCCGGTAACCAGCACATTCATCATTTCTTTTTCGCGGAGGAGGTTCATGATTTTTGGAAAAACCGTCATGTGTGCTCCGGAAAGTATACTCACACCAATAACGTCGACATCTTCCTGCAGCGCAGCATTGACAACCATTTCGGGTGTCTGACGCAGGCCGGTATAAATGACTTCCATCCCGGCATCACGAAGAAAAGAAGCGATCACCTTTGCTCCGCGGTCGTGGCCGTCGAGGCCCACTTTTGCGATTAATACTCTGATGGGACGGGACATGCGGTAGGATTCAATTGTGAGGATGCATTTTCCCAAATGATTCAGAAAACAGCTCCCTGTTGTTTGAGAGTACAAATATAGAAAGCATCTGCGGTTTAGAAAGCGCGGGGGAGATTTACAAAGAAGGTTGTACCTTTCCCCTGAGTACTTGTAAACCAAATCTTTCCGCCGGAATTTTCTATAATGTTCTTGACCATGGCCAAGCCCAGACCCATTCCGCTGGATTTTGTGGTGAAATTCGGTCTGAATATTTTCTCCTTCTCCTCTGGTGATATTCCCGCACCATTATCCCGAACGGCAACCGTCACAGAGCTGTTATTCTCTTCTACTTCCACGGATAGCATTCCATGAATGCCGTCCGGGATTGATTGAATTGAGTTTTTCAGGAGGTTGGAAAATACACGGATGAGCTGGTCCTTATCTGCCATCACTTTTGTATCCGAATTTCCGGGAATAAATCGAATGCCCACGGTGGGCGTCTCTTTGAATAAATCAATCGTCGATTGAAGGATTTCATGCAAGTGCACTGCTTCGCGGTGCGCCTGGGGCATCTGCGCGAAATTCGAGAACTCCGTGGCGATGGCTGACAAGGTATCGATTTGCTGAATCAGCGTATTTGCCATCCGGTCGATCATCTCTTCTTTTCCCGGCCTGTTCTCTTTCCATGCCATCTGTACATGTTGCACCGACAATTTCATTGGCGTCAGGGGATTTTTAATTTCGTGTGCAACCTGTTTGGCCATCTCACGCCAGGCGCTTTCACGTTCGCTTTGCGCAAGTTTTTCCGCACTTTCACTCAGCTCATCAATCATCCGGTTGTATTCATGTACAAGTTGCCCGATTTCATCTTTACGCGAATATTCAATTTGTTCGTTTCGTTTGCCCAGGCGGATCCCGCGTAATTTTTCCTGGATAAGCAGCAATGGCTGTGTGATGCGGGAGGAAATAAACAAGGTTACCAGTAATGCAAGCGCAAAAAGCAAAACATAGATGTTAATCAGTGCAGATAAAAATCCGCTGATCTCTTTGTTCAGCTCATTTTGTTTTTCGAAATACGGAAGATTCAGGTAAGCGATAATCGTTCCCTGGTGATCTGTGAATGGAGCATATGCTGAAATATAATTCAGCTTCCCGGCATTCTCCGGATGGATGTATTGTGACTTGCCTTCCTGCTGCATGGCAAAGAAGGCCTCCGGATTCATCCTCCTGGAAATAATATTTTGTTCAAATATTTTAGGCTGGGAAGAATAATACAATTGCCCTGTTTCATCGTACAAATTAAAATCCAGATTCAGATTGTTTACCAGCGTATTGAGCTGGGGTACCAGGGACTCCGGAGCAACGGCTGAAAGCTTATTCCTAAACCCGACAATATCTCCGGTTAAAAACCAGAGACCATTCACCTGCTCACTGATGCTGTGTTTCTGATCGGCATTGTATTTCTTGAAAATATAAAAAACCGTTCCTGTGCCGATCAGCACAAACGACAAAACCACCATTAGAATTACCGCCAGTTGAATACGGAAAGTCAGGCTTACTTCAAATCGATAACGGCCGGAAAGCAACTGATAAAGAAGATAAAGCAACGAAATTACGAGTGAAAAGAAGGCGAAAACCCAGCTGAACAGGGTTAGCACATACACTGCGTTCTCTGCGGGCTTGCTGACAACAATGATTGCATTTGGTCCTGACCTGAACACAAGATGGCTAAAGCCGTCGATTGTAATAAATGTGTAATCGTCTCCTGCCTGTTTGAATTCATTGTCTGAAAACGAATACGCATAAGCACCATATTCATAAATCAAGGCTCCGCCTGAATACCGGGCAAAAGAATAATCGCTCAGCCCCGAATTCTCCTTGTATTTACTGCTCATGAACAGCTCCGGAAATCCTTCTTCGGATTGGAGAAACTTTGCTTTTAACTGTAGTACAATTGTACCCGGACGCTTGCCTTCTGCGGTATCCAGCGGCAGTATAGCCAGGTAGCTGAGCCGGCCGGATTCATTTGGCATGTAAAACAACCTGTCTGATGAAGTTGACTTGCCGTAGGCCGCAGTTTGCTGTTCAAATTCCGTGAGCGTAGTACTGCTTTGAAGCGTATCTGACGGAGCGCCGGAGGCATCGAAGATTGAAATGGCAATGTCGAACTTACCAAGGTAGCCTGTAAAATAACCAGCTGTCAGCCTGCTTTTAACAACGTCCTTGTCCACCGGCAGTGAATGAAAAGCCCGAAGGATTTGCTCATCCTTTTTAATTTTACCTGCCGCTTCATCAAATAAATATTCTGCTACGTGGTCCTGCCTTTCGTCTGCTTTTTGAGCAAGTAATTTCCGGCTTTCCTCCTCTTTCCGGAGATTCAGCTGCCAAACTGCCAGGGTGACGTAAACGGAGGAAAGAAACAAGCCTCCAAGTACATGTTTGAATTGTGGCTTGAATCCATAATAGCCGGTCAGTGTTCCGCTGACAAACAGAAAGCAAGCAACTAACAATAAAGCAATGCAAAAGAAAGCAATGACTGTATAAACCCCGAGCTCCGAAAGATTGCTCAGGGCAAAAGATATCCGGCTGTTGATGACAAGTCCGTGAATAAAAAGATGAATCGCCGTGCCGGAAATTATCAGCAACAACAAGAGGATGAAAATTCCCTGCCGGGTAATTTTCCTGTGATTTCCTCTCTTCCGGCTGAGTGTAAAATAAAGAAATGCAACACAGGCAATACTACATGCATTGATCAACAGGTCGCCGAGAGAGTTGAACAAGAATGAGGACGCATAATTCTGCGGACTGAACAAATCGGAATTGTAAAGTGCGGCCGGAATCTTCCATCCGATCATTGCTGTGCGTCCAAGGACCAGCGCAAGTAAAAAAAGGAGCCCCATCCATTTTTTTCTTCTGAACAAATGGAGCGCCAGGAAATAGATTCCGGGCAAGAGGAGTAACCCCGAAAAAACGTACAGCCATGCACTGATTGTGCTCATTCCTGCAGCACTGTCAATCAATACATTGCTAAGCAATTCTCCCTTGGGTCCGTGAAAGGGCAAGCCCTCCGAACCAATAATACGTGTGCCCTCCGGGAGGCCCAAAGCAGGGTTGAAATTGTTGCGGAGGTATGAATTTTCATATGCAAATTCATTTTGCACCAATAACAAAGCAACAAGCGACGTATCGCCGATTATTTTTGAGCGGCAATAAAACCACCCATTGGATAAATGCAACATTGACTTCTGCCGGATTTGTCCAAGGATATCTTCAGGCAACACCGGTTTGTTGTCAGACCAACGTACCAGTGAATCGTTATAAAATAAATAGTAGCTGATTCCCTGCTCCGACAGACTTTTTTGCGTGAAAAGTTCACGGATGCTCAGCTCATTCCTTATTCCCGAAATCCGGCCAAGGTCCTGTTCCATTTTCCGGTCCAGGGACTGCAGGATACTTTCGGAACGCAGAATCATTTTCGCATGGTCCCCCTGCACGGGGAAATGAAAATACTCCGCCGCAAGGAATAGCATCAAGGCTGCCGTGAGCAGCAGGATGGGCAATCTGTTTTTTCCCCTGGCGAATGAATTCATGCAAACAGAACAATACGCTTT
>DAORHY010000285.1:0-4928 GCA_035438225.1 Bacteroidia bacterium | reverse complement strand
ACACAGAGGGTACAACGAAATTTATTGTTTGCAATGCAGATGAAGGTGATCCCGGTGCATATTCCGACAGATACATTCTGGAATTCCAGACACACCGTTTGCTTTTGGGAATGATGATAGCGGGATTTGTTGCCGGCGCTGAATACGGTGTCGTTTATATCCGTGCAGAATATCCGGAGTCAATACACAGATGCCAGGCTGCAATTGATGAGATCAGAACAAAAAAATTAATTGGGAAAAATATCCTTGGCTCATCATTCAATTTTGATTTCAAAATAATTGCTGCGCAAGGAGCTTATATCTGCGGGGAAGAAACTGCTTTGTTGTCATCCATAGAAGGACAAAGACCGGAGGTTCGTGTTCGTCCGCCGTATCCGACACAACAAGGATTGTTTAACAAACCAACCGTAGTCAACAATGTTGAGACCTTAGCTGTACTGCCTTACATCGCTGAACATGGTGGGAAAGCATACGCTGCAACTGGGCGCGGACGATCAACCGGAACAAAATTGGTTTGTCTGGACAGCAGTTTCAACAGACCCGGATTGTATGAAGTGGAAATGGGAACAGCTTTATCAGTTGTAGTGAATGATCTGGGAAAGGGATTTAAACGTAAAACAAAAGCATTGCACATTGGCGGTCCGCTCGGTGGTTTGGTTCCGGTAGACAAGATCAATGATCTTTCAATCGATTTTGAATCTTTTGCACAACAGGGATTTCTTCTCGGACATGCTTCTGTAATTGGCATTCCGGAAGATTTCCCAATGATCGATTATCTCGAACATTTGTTTGAATTCTGTGCACACGAAAGCTGTGGAAAATGTTTTCCATGCCGACTTGGATCAACACGTGGTTTCGAGCTCTTAAGAAAAGCACGAATTTCTTCGTTTAAAATTGACGAAGAATTGTTTCAGGATTTGATTGATACCATGGAAACAGCTTCACTCTGTGCATTGGGTGGTGGTTTGCCACTTCCGATAAAAAATGCATTGCAGTATTTCAAAGAAGAACTCTCACCTTATTTTACAAAACAATAAATCAAGGTATGTCAGGAATTGCGTATATCGATAATCGAGCATTTGAATTTAAGGATGGAGAAACGATTCTTTCCTTCATCAAGAGGAATAGTGGTGATATTGTGCCAACACTTTGTGATGCTCCGAACCTGGAGCCTTATGGAGCATGTAGAGTTTGCAGCGTGGATGTTGCACTGAAAGCCGATGGACCGGTGAAAGCACAAGCTTCCTGTCATACACCGGTAATGGCCGGTTCGTATATTTTTCCAAGTACAAAACGGATAGAGAAACTGAGAAAAAATATCATCGAGCTTGTACTTACAGATCATCCGCTTGATTGTTTGACTTGTGAGGTGAATAACAATTGTGAATTGCAGGAAGTCGCGGCGAAAGTAGGGATTCGTGATGTACGTTATCCTGCCGGGAAAAATCATTTGGATAAAAAGAAGGATCTCTCGCATCCATACATGACCAGTGATTTTTCAAAATGCATTAATTGTGCACGCTGTGTAAGGGCCTGTGATGAGGTACAGGGTCAATTTGTATTGAGTATGGCCGGGCGTGGATTCGACAGTCACATCATCAAAGGAATGAATACGACTTTCGATGAATCAGCATGTGTGAGTTGTGGTGCCTGTGCGCAAGCGTGTCCAACTTCCGCGATCTCGGATGTATTTGAGTCGAAGTCAATCGTTCCTCAGAAGAAAGTGAGAACAGTTTGTACGTATTGCGGAGTTGGTTGTAACCTTGATGTTGCGGTTTCTGACAGTACTGTGAAATCTATCCAGGCACCGTTCGATGCAGAAGTAAATCAGGGTCATACCTGTTTGAAAGGCCGTTATGCATTTTCGTTTTACAACCATCCTGATCGTTTAAAGGAACCGATGATTAAGAAGGATGGAAAATTTGTAGAAGTAAGCTGGGACGAAGTGTATGATTTTATTGCAAATAAATTTACCGAGATTAAGACGAAGTTTGGTCCGGATTATATTGCCGGAATTTCTTCAGCACGTTGTACGAATGAAGAAAATTACCTGATGCAGAAATTCATGCGTGTGGTGATTGGGACGAATAATATCGATAGTTGTGCGCGTGTTTGCCATTCGCCGACTGCACTCGGAATGCAGCGGACCTTTGGAACCGGAGCCGCAACAAATTCTGTTGTCGATCTCAATTACACAGATTGCATGATGGTAATCGGAGCGAATCCTACTGCTTCTCATCCTGTGACAGGAGCAAAAATGAAACAGGTCGCGATGAAGGGCAAGACCCTCATCATTATTGATCCGAGAAAAACGGAATTGACAAAATATGCGCAGTTTCACCTTCAGTTGAGACCGGGAACGAATGCAGCAGTTTTGAACATGATGTTGTATTACATCATTCAGGAAGGATTGGAAGACAAAAAATTTATTGAAAGCAGAACAGAAGGATATGATGAATTCAGAAAGGAAATTCTGAACCTGGATATTGCAGAGCTTGAAAAAGTAAGTAGCGTTGACCGCAACCTGGTACGTGAAGCTGCAATCGCCTACGCCAGCGCAGGGAATGCAATGTCCTTCCATGGTTTGGGTGTTACGGAACATTCACAGGGAACATTTACCGTAATGTTGATTGCAGATCTTGCAATGATCACCGGAAATATCGGGAGAAGAGGAGTGGGAGTAAATCCATTGCGCGGACAGAACAATGTGCAAGGAGCTGCGGACATGGGATGTCAGCCTTACCAGGGAGCAGGATATTATGATTTAAAAGATCCGGAAGTAATTCAGAAATACGAATTGTTTTATAAGAATCCTTTTCCAAAACAGGTCGGGTACAAGATTCCGGAGATGTACGATGCATCTTTGAATGATAAACTGAAAGCAGTCTGGATCATTGGAGAAGATCTTGTTCAAACGGATCCGAATACACATCATGTGCGCAAAGCATTGGAGAAACTGGATCTGTTGATTGTACAGGAATTGTTTATGAGTGAAACGGCAAAAATGGCGCATGTCATTCTTCCCGGTGCTTCTTTCCTGGAGAAGAGTGGAACATTTACCAATGGAGAACGACGGATTCAGCGTGTGAATAAAGCGGTGGAGCCTGTAGGAAATACAAAGGCCGACGGACAAATCATAGTTGACCTGATGAACCGAATGGGTTACCCTGAACCGGATTATGATCCGGCGGTTCAGTTGGTGGAGATTGCAAGCATAGTTCCTTTCTTCAAAGGAGTGAAATGGGATGAGTTGGGAATAAACGGAAAGCAGTGGCCTGTTCTCGAAGATGGTTCGGACACCGAAATATTGCACATTGATACTTTCAAACGCGGGAAAGGAAAATTTGTACACAATACTTTCAAAGAATCGGAAGAAATTGTCGCGAACGGAAAAGATTTTCCATACATCATTACCACCGTTCGCGAACTGGAACATTACAACAGCGGTGTGATGACACGTCGTACACGCAACAGCAGGATTTTAAAAGAAGATGTATTGCTGATCAATCCGGAAGATGCACGAAAAAATTTCATTGGTGATGGAGAATTCGTAACTGTTGAATCCGTCAGAGGAGAAATCAAAATCAAAGCCAAAGTATCCGAAGAAATGAAACCCGGAGTGATGAGCACAACTTTTCATTTTCCGGAGATCATGATGAATATTATTACTTCGAGTATCAGCGATTCTGAGGCCAAGTGTCCGGAGTATAAGGTGGTGGCGTGTCGGATACGGAAGGCGGAAGTTTAGTTATTGGTTATTGGTTATTAGTTATTAGTTGTTAGTACGGGGGTTATGTCTAATTCTTAGTTGACTTTTTTAGAAGTGGTTTCAATTTGAGATGATTTTTGATTGGATCCTGTAATCTGTTTAAGTATTTAAATGTAATAGTTGGGACTTGATCTGACAGTCGGGTCATAAAATTCCCGCTTGGCGGAATCTTTGTGCGTCAGCTTTGTGTGCAAGGGGATTCCGCCGCACACAGTACTTCAGTTTCAATCTGGCTAAATTTAGCATTAAGAAATAATATTTTACGTGATTACAATATGCAATATGTTAAAATTCTTTATAGTTTGGGATTATTTCAATCTAATATCTTGCATATAGTGGTTGTAAAAAAGTTTCTTCGCATGGTATCTTTGCACCATGCCTCATGCTTACCAGATACATAAACAAGAAAGTGCCTATTTTTTGACATTAACCACTGTTCGATGGGTTGATTTATTTATAAGAGAAAAATATAAACAAATAATCTGCGACAGTCTGAATTATTGCATAGAAAAAAAAGGGTTGGAAGTATTTTGTTATGTAATTATGACAAGTCATATTCACCTGATTGCAAGATCTAAGAGTTCTGATCTGAGTAAAGTAATGCGTGACTTTAAAAAATTTACCAGTGGTTCATTAATTAATGAAATTCGGTTTGGTCCAGAAAGCCGGAAAGAATGGTTGCTGAAAATATTTGCGGAGGGCGACGAAAAGCAAACAAATAAATCTGGTCATCAGCTATGGAAATATAACAATCACGCTGAGGAAGTTTACAGTCCCCGGTTCACGCTTTCTAAGATTAAATACATACACAACAATCCGGTCATGGAAGGCATTGTGGAGTTTCCCGAACAGTATTATTATAGCAGTGCCCGTGATTATGCAGGATTAAAGGGGCTGGTTAATGTGAGTGTTATAAATTTGCATAATTTGTATTATTGAATAATATTCTGTCTGAAATATTTATGCAATAATGAAACGTATTTCGTAAATTCAACAAGGCAAAAGCAAATTCAAAGATATTTTTGTAGTGTTGAATTCACGTACAGTTAACGGCGGAATCCCCTCACGCACGAGGCCGACGCACAAAGATTCCGCCGAGCTGGCATTAAAACCGTGGCGATAGAATTTTTTCGGGCCCGAAAGCGAATGCTCATACCGA
>DAORHY010000284.1:0-4932 GCA_035438225.1 Bacteroidia bacterium | reverse complement strand
GAGAAATACAAATTTCCACCATAGCCACAAAAATTCGAAGGAGAAGAACCCGTAGCTCCCGGGCGGATGTCCGCGATCAGGGTGGCTGTAACCCCATCGTAAGACCACAGTTCAGGTCCTGTTGCAGCTGTCGATGCAGTGAAGTAAAGCTTTCCACCAAATGCATACAATGACTGGGGGTTTGAATTGCCTGAGCCCGTTTCAATATCTGCAACCAAGGATGCAGTCGCGCCATTGTACTTCCAGAGTTCGGCCCCATTGATACCATCATTTGCCTGGAAATACAATTGGTTATTATATACCGTGAGGTAGGCAGGAGATGAACCACTCGCGCCCGCGCGAATCTCAGCCTTTAAAACTGCACTTGTTCCGTTAAATGCCCACAACTCCTGACCGTTAGCGCCATCCGTAGCGTTGAAATACAATTCGCCATTGTAGACTTTTAAAAATTGAGGAGTGGATCCGCCTGAACCTGGATTGATGTCTGTCACACGGGTTTGTGCATACGCACCATTCATCCCGGGTGCAAGAAAGAACAGGGTTAAAAGGAAAAGAACCAAAAAGAATGATTGTTTCTTTCCCCGGATACAAGGATTGCTCATTTGAAAGTGTGTGTTCATGTTATTATGGTGTGTTTGTTTAAAAGGGAATAGATGAAAGAACTGACTCCGGTCTTCAATGCATTCAGAATATTGGCATGGATAACACAGAAGGTATTTCACCAAATGGCAAGATTCGAATACTAAAATTTGATATTTATTGAGTAATTAAATTATTTTGTTAATCATAAAGTGTTGAACATTAACAATTCCGTTATTTTCGGAATAATATATATATGGGTCGTGAGTCCAGGTTATTAATGAAAGCGATAACATTTAGGTGAGAGCAAACCGGGAGAGGAAACCGGAATGGTAAAACCACAGAGAATCCGCTATTTTACAAGTCCCTAAGATAATATTTAATAATTAATTGTCAAGGTTTTGGTTTCGTATTTATCGATAATTTTAGGTTGTAAATGAGTATTCTTTTGTAAACGGAATGTTATGTTTTGGGCAGACAGTCTTTAAATCTTGGTAAATAACAGCCGTTGGCAACCGGGAGGTCGGAATGGCCGTTGGCAGGAATGCGTTTTTTACACGTTATCATTTGTAAACACGGGTTATTCATCTGTTTCTCCCCTGCATTTCAGCTATGCTGAGAAGTGGAATGACAGCTTGTTTTGTTTCAATTATTTCTACATTGAATACAAACTTACGCAGACAAAAAAGAAAACCTAATCGGTTTTTGTGCACTTGTATTTCAAATACATCCATCTATTGTCTGATCCCGCGCACTTGTCATTCCACAGCTGCCAAATGAAAAATAAAATATTTTTTTCTTCAACCGAAAGTAAAGCGTCCATCTGCCTCCGCTCACCCCTGATATTAAACCTTTCACCAATCTTTTTAAAGAAATACTCAGGATAGTTTAAATCTAAACGCTGTATTGCGTAGTTTTAAATGATGACACATTGTTTTACACTCCCTGCAAATGTTTATTAACCGGGGCAGGTATTTTCAACTGCTGTGTAGTTTTCTTTTCTTAAACATGTGCACTTTCGCACAACCTGCAACTTTTCTGAAAACTTACAATTCAGGCAACAGCGGGATGATGGTGCGCGAGGTGAATGGCAATGCTTATGTAGTCGCAGGAGCAACGGATTTCTATTACAACTATCACTGGATGATTATGTCACCGGTTGCATCTACAAATATCCATTTATTCAAAACATCAACGGACGGGACATTAATCTGGGAAAAAATTTTCAATAAACCCGGGTCACGCAGCATCGCAATCTGGATGGAGCCTGCACCAGACAGCGGGATCATTATCACCGGTCACATGAACAAGGATGTGGCGTGGCCACCTGACAGCAACGATATTTTCCTGATGAAAACAGATTCCGGCGGGAGTCTCTTGTGGTCGAAACAATTTGATACCGGAAAAGACGAACTGGGTTATTGCGTGCGGCCAACATTCGACGGAGGTTACATCATTGCCGGCTTTCATGATGCAGCACCCGTAAGCCTTGGAGGAACGACGTATGCACTGCTGATCAAAACGGATGGAAATGGAAATCTTCTCTGGGGAAAAAAATACGAGCTCGCCGTCCGCGATCTTGACACAGGCGAATCACTGGCCTGGATTGTCCGGCAGACTGCCGATAGCGGGTATGTGCTTGTCGGTACAACCGCAGCATCACATGCAGCGGATGTGTTGGTAATACGGACAACTTCATCCGGAGATGTAGTTTGGTCCAATTCTTATGAGCACGACAATACCCTGCTTCGATTTTCACTTGGACTTGACATCATCGAGAGTCTCTCCGGAGATTTTATCATTGCCGGTTCGATGGACAAGGATCAGTCGCTGACACAATATAATTATCCTTACATCTTGAAGATCAACAGCACAGGCAACCTGCTCGATTCCAGGTTTTACGATTCTGCACCGCCTCAACAATTCCAGGCAGGATTTTCTTCGGTAGAACAAACTCCTGATGGCGGTTTTTTCTTCACCGGAATGGGTGGTTACGGAGGGTTTGGAATGCAGGCACAGCTGTTGAAAACCGACGCGAATTTCAACATGCAATGGTCACGCGCTTATTCCAATGACGCGGCCGCAACAGTTGGCTCACGTAGTGGCCGCAGGACCAGCGACGGTTGTTACATCTTCACCGGAAAACGTCAAAATGACGGAGCGATCCTTTGGAAAGCAGATCCTTTCGGACTGGTGCCATGCAAAACTCCGGGTACGCTTTTAGAAATGCTGCCGGGTATCATTCAACACAACCATTTTCCCGGAACAATTTCCGGAATCAATGAAAGCAACAGTGTATTTGTACCGCTACCGGCGCTGACAGATACATCCACAATTTGTCCGGTGACGGATGCAACCCTTCCTGTAGAACTACTTTCGTTTTCTGCCAACCTCCTGCCCGACAAACTCATACAACTGCGGTGGGAAACTGGATCGGAAAGCAACAACGATTATTTTATTCTCCGGAAGAGCTTGGATGGAAAAAAATTTACGGATATCGGTATGGTAAACGGCGCCGGCAATTCTTCTTCAGTACAAAGTTATTCACTACTTGACAAAATAACTGAGATCACTTCCATTCTCTATTACCGCCTTGAACAGGTCGACTACGACGGCGCCCACAGAATTTCAAGGACACTACCTGTCAGTCTCATCAACGAAGAACTGATTCTTCTCTCTGTTGCAGCCGATCAATCTTCACAAACCATCACAGTTTTACTGCAAAGCAATTCGCTTTCGCCGATACAGTGCTCATTTACAGATATGCTGGGCAAAACTTATTCTTTGCAATCCGGAGAATCCGGAAATGGAATCCGGGAGATCCGCATCGATGCTCAACCCTTATCAAAGGGAATTTATTTTCTCACATTTAGTGACAATGAACACACAATTACCGGCAGAGTGGTGTATTGACAGGCCGCATTTCCAAGAAGACAATTTCTGTACATACCGGTTTAGAACAACTGGAGGATCAGTATTCCTGACAACAACGCGTTCTTCGTCAGCACCTGAAACAAACAGATCCCTCCCGATAAATCAGAAAGGTCCATCATCTGTTCATTCCCGGTCCGGCTCCATAGTTCTGTTTTAAAAAACGGTAATCACCGGGCAAGGATGATACATTGGGTAGTTCAAGCACTTACTTAGAAGTAGTGTATTCCTTCACGGAGTTGCCTGAAGTCATTTCCGGCTCAGAGGACAATTTCCCTTTTCTGAGTATTCGACGCATTATTGATAATCTCCCGGTCTGATTTCAAGTGCAATACAACATTTTACTTTCAGGGGGCACAATTGTGCAACCCTGAAATTTATCAACAACTATTTTCTGAAAATTTAAGTGCTTTTGTGTTTCCGGGGCATGGGCTTTTGATATTTTTATCAAAACACAAACTCCCCAAACTTTATGATTAAATTTTACTACACCCTGCTACTGCTGGCAGTCTGCGAACTGAGTTATGGCCAAATCAGCCTGGATGCTTCCATGGCTCCCCCACTCAACAGCATGATCATTTATTACGATGCGAATGTCCCTTCACCGCCATTTACATTCAGCAAGAGCGGCATCAACAACACCTGGGATTTTGCATCCCTCTCACCTGCAATGGGTGCGGAAGATACTGCATTCTTCTTCCCGCCTTCCAACTATGCAGGAGCAAGTTCTTTTCCAACAGCCACACATGCAACCTATGAAGGAGGAGATGATAGGATTACAATGATTTCCATCACTGCAGGTTCAGCCAGCTATGCAGGCTTCATCGGCGACCTGATCGGAACAGGAACAACAATGCCATTGGCAGCAACTCCTCCGGCTGTTTCCATGAATTTTCCGTACACCTATGGAAGTACCGTAAACTCTTCAACTTTTGTCGAGTTATTTACAACAGGAGCCGCTATCGGACAGCCGACTATTGACTCTGTTCACTACAAGACCAGCCTGAACCTGAATGGTGCAGTTATCGCTGCGGGAAATATGATACTGCCATCCGGTACTCTGCCGTCCCTGCTCGAACGTCACATCAATACAACGACCGATACCGCCTGGATGAAAGGAGCTGCCACCGGAAATATGTGGGTGGTCGCACCGGGCTGGCCGACAACAACTATTGATTCATCATTCTATTGGTACAGCGATCAAAGCCTTCAGCATTATGCTCACGCTTTGTACGATGACACCGGACTTCATGATGTTCACTATTTCAAGTCACAATCCACAACCGGAACACCCACTCCCCGCCCGCACGCGCCCCCCTCTGCCCTCCACTCACTGACCCACCCCGCCTGCCCCCCCCCGCTCGCCACCCACCACCCCCCCCCCCCCCCCCCCCCCCCCCCCCCCCCCCCCCCCCCCCCCCC
>DAORHY010000283.1:0-4943 GCA_035438225.1 Bacteroidia bacterium | reverse complement strand
GAATTTTCTTGATTACCGCCAGGAGCATCCGATTATCAATGCTGAAAATCCTTTCTCCAATACCTTTGATGCCACTAATATCTATGCACCCATTGAAGGCCGACGGATCTTCGCCGGACTGAGGATAAATATTCGTTGAAATTCATATTCACTTAATTGATCACTCAAAATTATAAACTCCATAAAATGAAAACAGTCAAATTTGCAGGATTCTATCTATTTCTCCTGCTTGTGTTCAACAGTGCATTTGGCCAATCGGACACATTGCGTATCCATACTTCTTCACTTTGTGAAATGTGTAAGAAAACTATTGAGCGTGATCTGTCTTTTGAAAAAGGCGTTAAAGATGTCAGCCTTGATATCGATTCGAAAACGGTGACGGTGATCTTTTTGCCCGGAAAAACCAATCCCGATAAAATTCGGCATGCACTGACCAAAATAGGTTATGATGCAGATTCTATTAAAGCTGATGCAAAAGCTTTTGAAAAACTTCCCGATTGCTGCAAAGCTCCGGGACATCATCACTGACACTGAAATAGAATACTATAGAATAAATTCTTTTAATGGCTACTTCCTGCCAGAAAAGGAAGTATGAACTGAAAGGTTTTACGGGGGTACGAAAATTGATTTTCAAATTCAATATCGCATTCTTAGTGAAACCTTTTTTATTGCAAATCGTGGTTCATATTAATCGGGAACTTTATTTGCTGAATACCTTTTCTCCGTTCACATAGGTGGCCAGTACATTTGTGGAAGGTATTTTTTTCCCTTCAATTTTCATAATGTCCTGATCAAGAATAACAAAATCTGCAACTTTTCCTTCTTCCAGGCTTCCTTTTTCATTTTCTTCAAAATTTGCATAGGCTGCCCATAAGGTCATTGCCCGCAGGGCATCTTTCTTCTTGATCCGGTTTTCAGGCTGGAAGCCACCGGAAGGAAATTCTTTAAGATCTTTACGTTCTACTGCCGCATAAAAAGTATTCAGAGGATTTATATTTTCCACCGGGAAATCAGTCCCGAAAACAATCCTTCCTCCGGCTTCTTCCTTCAATTCTTTGTAAGCATATGCATTGACGATACGGTCCTTCCCAAGCCGTTCTTCAGCCCAGTACATATCGCTTGTGGCATGTGTTGGCTGAACGGATGGAATAATATTGTAATCTCCAAACAGATTGTGATCTTTTGGATCTACCACCTGGCAATGTTCAATTCTCCATCGCCTGTTATTATCACCCGGGAGATGATCTGCATAAATGCGTAATACAACACTCACAGCAGAGTCACCAATGGCGTGTGTACAGACCTGGAACCCATTTTCTAGAGCTTCGTCAGCAATCTCTTTCATGAACTTCTGACTGCGCAGCAGAAAGCCGTAATGTCCTGGTTGATCAGCGTATGGTTTTTTGAGACAGGCACCGCGTGAGCCCAGTGCGCCATCGGCATAAACTTTCACAGCACGAACTGTTAACCGGTCCGTCTTCACCGGTCCGTTTTCAAAAAAGTATTCCCTCGTTTTTAAATCGTCTGAAAACATCGCGTACACACGGATTTTTAGTTTTCCTTCTTTCTGCATGTCATGGATGAGCGCGATGGAATCCTTTCCGAGGCCTGCATCATCAACAGTGGTAAGACCAACAGCAAAACAATTTTGCTCTGCCTGCAAGAGTGCTTTTTCGTGCATTTCCCTGCTGAACGGCGGAATTTTTTCTTTAACAAGATCTACTGCATTATCAATCAGCAAACCCGTGGGCTCGCCATTTTCAAGCAGGATTTCTCCGCCGTCAACTTTTGTGTTTGCAGTGATACCGGCTTTTTTCAAAGCCATCGCGTTACACAGTACGGCATGGCCGTCAATTCGCATGAGAAAAACCGGTTTGTCCGGGAAAAGGCTGTCCAGCTTGTGTTTTGTCGGATATTCTTTTTTTTCCCAGTCATTTTGATCCCAACCCCGCCCGAGAACCCATTCAAAATCATTTGTCCGGGCATAGGAACTCACTTTCTCCAAGACATTGTCAAAAGACGTTGTGCCTGATAAATCACATTTTACAAGGTCGCTGCCATAGCCGAAAAAATGACAATGCCCGTCGATAAACCCGGGATAAACTGCTTTTCCCTGCAGATCGATACTTTCCCTGGCAGTAAATCCATTTTTCAGGTCATCAGTGCTTCCGACAGCAATAATTTTTCCTCCGCGAATAGCCATCGCTTCTACAACAGTAAAGCCATCATCCACAGTATAAATGACTCCATTGTACAAAACCAAATCAGCATTTTTTGACCATTTACATGAGGAAAGGACGCTCCCTGTCAACAGGAGAATCAGAAATTTTAACCGGGTCGTTGCCATTAGCATTGGAATTGAAATTTTGTCTCTGCAAAGTAAACCAATATCTTCGCAGGATACCAAATCTAAATGTAATGAATACTGTTTTGTCGGAAGACCTGCGATATCCAATTGGTAAATATGTTAATCCGCTTCATTTTTCTGAAGAGGATGTAAAAAGTTACATACACCGCATTGACCACCTTCCTTTTGCCCTGCGTGACGTAATTTCCGGTTTGATTGATTCACAATTGGATACACCCTATCGTGATGGAGGCTGGACGATACGACAGGTAATTCATCATCTTGCCGACAGTCACCTGAATGCATATTGCCGTTTTAAACTGGGGATGACGGAAGAACTTCCTGTAATCCGTCCGTATTTTGAAAACCTCTGGGCGCAGACAGAGGACGGTCTGCATGGACATCCTGACCTTTCTATGGATCTGTTAAAATCATTGCATTTCCGCTGGGTATATTTTTTGAGGAGTTTGAAAACGATTGATTGGCAACGAAAAATATTTCATCCTGAATCCAAAAAGGAATACGACCTGTTTCAACTCCTTGCAATGTATGCTTGGCATGGGGATCATCATCTCGCGCAAATTGTTTCTCTGAAACGGAGAAAGGGATGGTGATCCTGTATTTAGTATGTAGTTTTAAAATTTAGGATGGAACACGATTCATTCCTGTTGCAAACAATAGTCCACTATCAACGACAACCTATAGCCACCCCCTGTGCCTCATCAACATTTTCTTATACACAAACCCTACGGTTATCTCAGTCAGTTTGTTTGTGAGTTACCCAAAAAGAAGCTTCTGGGTGACTTGTATAATTTTCCTGCGGGAACCATGGCAATCGGAAGACTGGATGAAGAGAGTGAAGGCTTGTTGTTGCTGACTACCGATGGTGTGATCAGTGAAAAGGTACGGAGTAAAAAAATAGAAAAGGAATATTATGCCCAGGTTGACGGACAGATAACTTTGGAAGCAATTGAACAAATGAGACAGGGTGTTGAAATTGGTATTCGTGATCTGAAGTATCAAACGCTGCCTTGTAAAGTTTTTTTGTTGCAGGCTACTCCAGATTTTCCACCGCGCATACGAAAAATCAGGGACGATCGGCATGGACCGACCAGTTGGGTTTCCATTACGCTCACCGAAGGTAAATTCAGGCAGATCAGAAAAATGACTGCTGCTGTCGGTTTTCCGACTTTGCGCCTGCTCAGAATTCGGGTGGGGAACATTTTTCTTGAATCACTAAAAGCAGGTGAGGTCAGGGAAGTTGACCGGTTGATCGATGAAATTGGCTGACCGGATAGTAATTTATACAAATGTTCACACAGGATGAGCCCGGGAAATATTTCAGTCAGAGAATTAAGCAATTCAGACATTGATTCCATTGCTGACTACTGGCTCCGTTCAGACGATACTTTTTTACTCAGCATGGGAGTGGATCTGAAGAAAATTCCAACGCGGGAAAACCTCAGTTCAATGTTGTCCGGGCAACTCGATCAACCCTATGAGTTGAAAAACTCATACTGTCTTGTCTGGGAATTAAACACTATCCCTGTCGGGCATTCAAATGTGAACAAAATTGAATTTGGGAAGAGTGCATCCCTGCATTTGCACTTGTGGAATGTAATCCATAGGCAAAAAAAATTGGGGTCTGCGTTTTTACGGTTAAGCCTGCCTTATTTTTTTTCGAACCTGAAATTGAATTTGGTTTACAGCGAACCTTACGCATTCAATACTGCTCCCAACAAGACTCTGGAAAGAATTGGATTTACACGTGTGCGAACTTACACAACAATTCCCGGTTCTGTCAACAGTGAACAACTTGTAAATCGCTGGGAAATGACACGTGAAAAATACCTTGCACGTGTGAACGGGGCAGAATGAATAGTATGGATCGGATTATGGGTGCGGTTTTTTATGCATGCGGGAAGAAAAATTTATGGAAATTTCAATTGCTTTTTCGTACTTTTCAGTGATTGAGATAATCATCATAATGTAAATCAGGATTTTTAACGGGCCTTCGCCAGGGCCCAATCAGTGAAGTTCAAATGATCAGCTATGAGAAAATTATTTTTTGCAATAGCAGCTTCTTTCTTTTTGATTTCAATGATTACAGCTTGTACAAACGATAAAATATCAGTTGATGAAGATGCTGTATTGTTCGGTGATGTTATGTCGGGCGGATATCACTATTATCAGACCGGGAACTTGCTTTCGGGAATTTCTCCGAGCCCCCACGGTTCCTTTAAATTGAGGTTTAACGAAACTGCATTCGCAGTATTGGACAGTACCGGGGAGTTACCTTCCGGAAGTCGTTTCCCCGTTGGTTCTGTTATTGTGAAAGAAGTTTACAGTGGGAATAACAACAGTTTGTATGCTGTAATCAAGAAGGAACCGTCCAACAGCCTGGCAAAAGACGGGTGGTTGTGGGCGGAGTTAAATACCGACGGATCCACACATTACAGTGCTGGGAATAAAGGATCCGGCTGCAGCGGATGCCATGGGGGAGCGCCCAACAGGGACTTTATCAGAACATTTGATTTGCATTGATAAAAGATTCTGATCACCGAAGGAGTATGAAAAGCCCGGCAAGCATTCTGGC
>DAORHY010000282.1:0-4951 GCA_035438225.1 Bacteroidia bacterium | reverse complement strand
GGAACTGATTTTGGAAATTAAACGTTGAGATTCAAGGGAGTGATCCCGGTCAACAACTGTAAGGGTAATATTTTTTACTTCATAGTTCGCTGCCCAGGGCAGCACCATCAGCTGCATCAACGGAGCCAGCAGAATCGCGCGAAGCAACGTTTTGTTTCGAAAGATCTGGCGGAACTCTTTTTGTAAAAGGAAACGTATAGTCCTCATGCCAGGCGGATTTTAAAACTTCGGAGACTGATGATTAACAAAACAATGGACATAAGAAGGAGGATCGTCGTTTCTTTCCAGACCGTTTCAAAACCAGACCCTTTGATCATAATGGATTTAACAATGATGTAAAACCATTTGGAAGGAACGATATTGGAAATGACCTGTAACGGAAGTGGCATGTTCTCGATGGGAAATAAAAACCCACTGAGCAACAAGGTGGGTAATAAAGTCGCCATCAGAGAAATAAACATGGCCGCCTGTTGTGATTCTGACTTGATGGAGATCAACAAGCCAAGGCAAAGGGAAGTGATGATAAAA
This sequence comes from Bacteroidia bacterium, assembly GCA_035438225.1. GTDB lineage: Bacteria > Bacteroidota > Bacteroidia > AKYH767-A > 2013-40CM-41-45 > JADKJP01. The sequence goes on along the minus strand of DAORHY010000282.1, from coordinate 4,423 downwards.
ACCAGACTGATTGCATAGAGCAACAACAGACTTCCTTGTACAGGAAGGTGCAGAAAGAATGTGCTCAGCAGAAGAATGGATGTGATGTTGACAATGGAAATCAGGAGGTAAGGGATAAATTTCGAAACGATGACCAGGAACGGCTTGAAAGGGGAAACCAGCAAAATTTCCATTGTTCCCATTTCTTTTTCACGGACAATGGCAATAGCGGTCATCATGACACAAATCACCATCATAATCATGGCCATCATTCCGGGAATGAATGTGTGTTCGCCTTTTAGTTCAGGATTGTAGAGCATCCGGATTTCAGGGACAATGCGGTAGGGCATTTCATTGCCTTTCATTTGCTCTTTTTGATAATCGGCAACAATGGAAGAGATGTAATTTGTGAGCGTTGTTGCCGTATTGATATCCGAAGCATCCGCAATTACCTGGAGTTGCGTCTTGTTTGTCCGGGCCAGTTCGCTGCTGAAATTTTCCGGAAAGATCACAGCCATTTTTATTTTCCCTTCTCTGAAAGCCTCCTCAATTTCCGTGTGAGCCGATAATGATTTATTGATATCAAAATATTTACTGGCTTCAATTTTATCGATGATCTTTCTGCTGGCAGCATCTTTCGCATAATCCACAACGACAATTTTGGCATTTTTTATTTCATTGGTCAGTGCAAAACCAAATAGAATTATCTGGGCGATCGGGAGTCCGAACAACATGAGCAGTGTTTTTCTGTCACGAAAAACGTGGTAGAATTCTTTTTTAACAAATGACAAAAGCTGTTTCATGATGCAAAGTAAATCCCTGTTTTCTTTATAAACTTTTTATTCACTTCGTTTGGCATTGCGGGCAAGCTGCCGGAATACTTCATCCATGGAATTTGCCGCGTACTTTTTCCGGAGATTCAGTGGCGTATCCAATGCTTCAATGACACCGTCTACCATAATGGATATACGGTCACAATATTCTGCTTCGTCCATGTAATGCGTGGTCACAAAAGCGGTGATCCCGCGTTGAGCTGCAGCGTAGATGAGATCCCAGAACTGTCGACGGGTCACAGGATCTACTCCGCCGGTAGGTTCATCGAGGAATACAATATGCGGATCGTGTATGACCGCAACCGAAAACGATAGTTTTTGTCTCCAGCCAAGAGGCAATGCACTCACCAGTTGGTTCGCCTCTTTTTCCATGTCGAGTTGTCGCAACAGGGTCGCACTCTTTTCTTTAATCTCTTTGTTCTTCAAACCATAAATTCCCGCATAGAAATTGATATTCTCCATTACCGTCAGGTCCTCGTACAGTGAAAACTTCTGACTCATGTAACCGATATTCTTTTTTATTTTTTCACGCTCCGTGTATACATCAAACCCGGCAACAGTAGCTTCACCAGCGGAAGGCACCAGCAGGCCGCACAGCATTCTTATCGCTGTCGTTTTTCCTGCGCCGTTTGCGCCGAGAAAACCAAATATTTCTCCCGGACCGACTTCGAAGCTCAGGTCTTTCGCGGCAACAAAGTCACCGAAGCGTTTCGTTAGATTGTAGGTGTAAATTACGGGCGATGACATCAGGGTTCAGGAATTACAGCACTTTGGCCGGGTTCATCAATTGAATGAAACAGTCTTCGATTTTGGGTTCAGTTTCTTTAAGTTCCACATGCAGATGTCCCAGGGCCTTCAGATGACCGAGAAGTTCAACAGTACTGTCAGGGTTCAGGTTTTTAAATGTCAGGTGGAGGTATTCGCCAAATGCATTGCAACTTCCAACGGCCGGGTAATTCCGGATGTCCGTTAACAGCTTGTACATCTTATCGGATTTGACTCCGAAAAGCTTCGCTCCGTATGCATCGATAATTTTTTGTGGTTGATCAAGAGACATAATTTTTCCATTCTGCAGAAGAGCAATCCGGTCGCACATGGAGGCTTCATCCATATACGGAGTCGAAACAAGAATTGTGATTCCCTGGGATTTCAGACGCTTCAGCATTTCCCAGAATTCGGTTCGGGAAACTGCATCTACTCCGGTTGTGGGTTCATCCAGGAATAAAACCGAGGGCTTATGGATCAAGGCACAGCTCAATGCAAGTTTTTGTTTCATTCCACCGGAAAGTTGCCCTGCGCGCCTCTTCCGAAAGGGTTCGATCTGTATGTAGATGTCTTTGATAAGGTCATAGTTCTCTTCAATGGTAGTACCGAAAATGGTAGCGAAAAAAGAGAGGTTTTCTTCTACTGTGAGATCCTGGTAAAGTGAAAATTTCCCGGGCATATAACCGACACTTTCCCGGATTCTCTTGTAATCTTTAAGGATGTCAAAGCCGGCAACCGTTGCTGTTCCAGTATCCGGCAACAACAACGTTGTGAGTATTCTGAACAAACTCGTTTTTCCTGCACCATCCGGACCGATCAATCCGAAAAGTTCACCTTTCCCGACAGTGAAGGAAATATCAGACAGGGCACGGGTAGCTCCCTGGTTGTACGATTTGTTGATATTTACCAGACGAATCATTGAGTGATATGACATTTTTTAAGATACGGCACTTTTAAATTGCTGCTTCGTCAACAGTTTTTATGCATTCGCCAACAAGGATCGGAGTGTTCACAATCGGAGTTCTCCATACATTCCAATTTTTAACGTACCATCATTGGATACTTTAATTTTCAGTGCATACACCATGTTTGAACGTTCTTCTTTGGTTTGAATCGTTTTTGGTGTGAATTCAGCTTTGTCACTGATCCAGGTGATGGTTCCCGGATATTCTTTAAAATTCTTTGCACCATCATCTACAAATACCTTTACCGGCTGGTTCAGCTTTATCTGACTGAGTTGGCTGCCACTGATGTATGCACGGAGGTACAGGAAAGACATGTCTGCAATTTTATACAATGCCTTTCCGGCGGCGGTCATTTCTTTTTCTTCGGCGTATTTCGTGAGAACAGTTCCGTTTACCGGATTGATCAGCCTGCATTTTGAGAGTTGGTCATTGATCTGTTCTATTTGTACCAACAACGGATGGGTTTGTTGGGTGATACTTTCGGAAGTTATGGATAGTGCGGATTGCTGGGCGCTCAACTGTTTTTTTAGGATATCAACCTGGGCGGTGGCATCGTCCAGTTGTTTTTGTGTTGCAGCTTCGGCTTTCACAAGATTTGCCAGACGCTGTTGCTCTCTTTCCGCTGCCGACAGCTGGATCTGCAATGCCGCAATCTGGGCGGAAATATCTGGGCGTTGGCTTAACGTGGAGCGGATCTGCGATTCCAGTTGTTTTTTCCTGAGGTACAATTGTGTGCTGTCGATAAAGCCGATAGGGTCACCGGATTTCAACACTTGCCCTTCTTCGATGTTAAACTGCTGCAGGATTCCGCTGCTTTCAGCGGAGATGATGGTTTCTTCTGTTTCAAAGGAACCGGAAGCATCAAAATTATTCTGGTTCCGGTTACAGGATCCAAAGGAGAAGACGAGCAGAAGAAGAGCTGAAATGGATTTCATGTCGTGGTGCTGTTTGTGTGGTTAATTACCGGTAGTGAATTGGAGGGAATATTGTGCAAGCAGTAATTGCATTTCATGGAGAAGTTTATTCTGCCGGGCCTGGTCTTCTGCATTTATTTCTTTCAGGTAATCGTTCGTTGTGATAACGCCGTTTTCCAATTGGGCCTGTGCTCTCGATTTGATGGAAGTTCTGAGATCGACAATTTTTTGATCGCCGGACAGTAACAATTTTAATTTTTCGATTTCTGCTGTGATCTGCGAGATCGAAGCGTTGGTGCTGAAGAGAAATGTTTCTTTTTGCGCAGCATTCATTTTTCGGTCAAGTTCAAGAATGGATTTTTCTTTATGGATAGTGTAGAGTCCGCTCACGGACCAATTCAATCGGATCCCGGCGATATAATAGGAAGAAAAATCTTTTGAAAGGAGATTTACTGGAGACGGCTGCCCCCAGCCGCCCTGAAAAAATACCCCGAGTTTCGGGAGATTGCGAGCATTCAGGAGTTTTTTCTGAGCATCGATACTATTATCCCTTGCCACATAGAGGTGTACTTCCGGCCGGTTGATTTGGGCAGTGACAGTTTGTTGTTGCGGTAACTGTAATTGAGTTTTTTCCTGAACCGGAACCTGGATGAACTGAGAGAGGATTTCGGTGTATGCTTTTCTTCCTGCACTCAATTCGATCGCGCGTTGATCTGCTCTCAGGAGTTCAGCGTTGAGTTTATCGGCATTGCTTTTGTAGTCTGTTCCATTTGCCAGCGCAGCATTCACCCGGTTGAGCCCGTTTTGGATATCCTTTTTATAAAGTTCGTTTTGTTTCAGTTGTTCGTCAATCATGAGCATACCAAAAAATAACTGATTCACACGATCTCTGATTTTATAGAGTCCAGTTTCGATGCTGGCGGACTGAATATCCGACTGTACCTGGTGTACCGATTTCATCTTTCCG
>DAORHY010000281.1:0-4968 GCA_035438225.1 Bacteroidia bacterium | reverse complement strand
AATGCGTCGGTCAATAACCTGCATGTTGCAATTGGCATAGACAATGATATGGGACAGCGGATTACCCAGATGAACAATGAAGTAACCGGTCAACTATTTGCCAATGTACAAAGCAATACGATCGATGTCACCATACAAGACCTTCCCCTGAGACATGGATTGTATTCATTTGTGCTTTACTCTACGGTAAATGGACAAATTGCAGACTGGATACAGGATGCAGGCATGTTTCATGTTGAAGTCGGTGATTTTTACAAAACGGGAAAACTTCCTCCTGAAGGACAGGGAGATTTTTATACGCGGTTTACATTTCAGCTCCGATGATTAAAAAATATCTTCGTCAGATACGATGGAACCGGAGTACCGGATCCAACTATCGGCAGCTCAAATATTATGGAAGGTGGATGAAATCCTTCTCGCCTGGTTCATCTTCCATTGCGGATGAACAGCCCTGGCTGACTTTTGAAGCCATGGATTTTATCAGCGGGCATATTCATTCTTCCTCCAAAGTCTTCGAATACGGTGGAGGAGGATCGACTTTATTTTTTACGAAGCTTGCCGGGGAAACGATCACCGTCGAGCACGATGCAGAATGGTTCAATGTATTGTCAAATAAAATGAAAGCAAATCCGGATAGAAACTGGAAAGGCAAGTTCATTCCAATGGAAAAAGGGGATTTGTTTGTTCCGCCGGATCCTGCTGATCCGAGTCATTATTCATCGACACATAAAAATTCTGTTGGTGTAAATTATCGCAACTATGCATCCTCAATCGATACATACCCTGACGGATATTTTGACCTTGTACTGGTTGACGGACGTTCCCGTGCCTCCTGTATTGCCCATGCTCTTCCAAAAATAAAAAGGGGAGGATACCTTGTTCTGGATAACTCAAACCGCGATTACTACCTCAGGGCATTTCAAACAATTCTGCAAACGGAATACAAATGCATGGTTAAAAATACAGGCCCGTGCCCGTATGTAAAAGATTTTACACAGACCTCCGTTTGGAGAAAAATAAAATAATGACTCCCGCACCGAGTGTATTGTTTGTGTATAACCGTGCTCTGCTCGCAAGGCAAACCCTGGAAAGCCTGATGAAAAATGAGCTGGCAACCGAATCGGACCTCTACATATTTTCAGATGGACCGAAGCAGGATGCCGGAGAAGGGCAACGAAATAAAATTAAGGAAGTCAGAAAGATGATCCGGGAGCAGCAATGGTGTAAAAATGTTTACATCCGTGAATCCGAAACCAACATGGGACTCGCAAAATCTGTGATTTCCGGCGTTTCTGAAATTGCAGGTAAATTCGGGAGTGTCATTGTGCTTGAAGACGATGTCGTTCTTTCACCTTTTTTCCTGAAATTCATGAACGATGGCTTGCAGGAATATGCAGGAGATGAAAAAGTGCTCAGTTTAGGTTCCTGGAATTACTTTTGTCCTCCCGAGAAACTGAATGGAGAAACATTTTTCTTTCGTTTCCCGGATTGCAAAGGATGGGCGACATTTGACAGAGCATGGAAATTGTTCGAGGCGGATGCAACAGCTGTTCTTGAAAAACTGGAAGCACAAAACAAAATGGATGACTTCAATGCAGGATTACTTTACCCTTATTTTACAAATATGTTGAAAGATCAGATTGAGGGCAGAATCAACAGCTGGGCAATCCGTTGGACAGCCACGGCTATCCTGCATGATAAATTGAACCTGTTCTCCCGATATACACTTTCCAAGGATATGGGATTTGGCCACGGTGCCACTCATGAATTCAATGCAATGGATTACAATCAACATCTTGAGATTCATTGTCAGCCGGTAAATGTAATACATGAAACAATTGTGGAAGACCAGCAGGCAGTGAAAAGCTGGAGAGAATTCTATACAAGGTATTTCATCCCGGATCAGTCGTTCTCAGGGAAAATCAGGAGCAAACTGAGATCACTTTTACCGGAAAAAGCACTGGAAGCATACCGTCGCCGGAGGTACGGAAAACAATGATCGCCAGACTTATCAAACGTGTACTTGGGATACCTGCAACAGATATCGACGGATTGATTCTTTCTGCAAGGAAGTTTCCGCGTTATACAGAGCATCAATTCACATTTCGCGGTATGTCTTTTATCGTTCCTGACTTTATTTCCGTTGCCTACCAGTTGAAAGAATATTTTGCAGAGGCAAGAATGGATTTTAAACCGGTTTCGGATGTGCCCGTCATTCTTGATTGCGGAGCCAATGTAGGCGTATCGGTAATCCGGTTTAAACAGTTGTATCCGCAAGCGAAAATAATTGCCTTTGAAGCGGACCCGAAAATCTGCAGTTACCTTATAAGAAATCTGAAGGCCAACGGAATTTCAGATGTGGATGTAGTGAACAAGGCCGTTTGGAAAGACAGTAGCGGAATAAGTTTTGGGAGTGAAGGCGCAGATGGCGGATCCGTTTTTCATACTGAAAATGCCAGACAGATTCCAAGCATCAGACTGAAAGATGTGTTGGCGGGTTATGATCAGATTGACCTTCTTAAAATGGACATTGAAGGCGCAGAGACGGAAGTAATCATGGATTGCCAGGATGTCCTGCACAAAATTAAATACCTGTTTGTAGAGTACCATTCCATTCGTGGAAACAACCAGCAATTGGATCAGTTGCTATGGACTCTGAGTAAGGCGGGATTCAGGTATTCCATTCACAGTATCGGTGATTTTTTCCGGCAGCCCTTTCTGGATACCGGTTCCGGAACCATGGATATACAATTAGACATTCATGCCATTCGTAAATAAAATCAAACAACTGGTTCGGCCGGTTCTGCACGGGCTGAAGAAGTCATTGGATACATGGTCCAACGGTTCTTGTCTTGTGCTGCTGTATCACCGCGTGTCCGATTACACCACGGATCCTCAATTGCTGTGTGTCACTCCGGAAAATTTTGATGCCCAACTCGGATATCTCAGGTCCAATTACAATGTGCTAACGGTTGAAGAGTTTTATTCAGTGCTCATAAATAAAATGAAATTTCCTGATCGTTCGGTGCTGCTGACTTTTGACGATGGGTACCGGGACAATTACAGATACGCTCTTCCGCTACTGGAGAAACATGGTTTACAGGCATTGTTTTATATCTGTACAGGTAATTTTAATACTGAAAAGGAATTCTGGTGGGATGAAGTCGAACGCTGTCTCCTCTTGAGTAAAAATCCGGATGAAAAATTGAGTTTCAGAATTGGAAATGAAAATTTCACTTCCGTTGATGCGTCTGAGCGCAGGTCACTTTATACAGGAATTTTGCCGGCTTTGAGAGCACTTGCGGTTGCTGAAAGGACAAATGTTCTTCGTGAAATCAGAAAACAAACGGGGAATGAACCGGAGCGTCCTTCCCATCGTTCCATGACCTGGGATGATTTGATTTTAATGGCGAAGTCTTCTTCTGCAGTTATCGGTGCGCATACGGTCAATCACCCTTCACTGGCTTTCCTTGACAGGAAAGATCAGGAGTATGAAATCATGACCTCAAAGCAGCAACTGGAAAAAGTTCTTGGAAAAAATATCGAACATTTTTCATATCCGTTCGGAACGCAGGGAGATTATACAGCTGAGACCATTGATATTTGCAGGAAGGCAGGTTTTAAAATGGTCATTTCGAATTTTCCCTATATCGCAAACAGAAAATCCGATTTGTTCCAGATTCCGCGTTTCCTTGTCCGTGACTGGAATGCTGAAATGTTCCGGAAAAAGTTAAAATCATTCGGCCGATGAGGATTGTCCATCTCTGTACAAGTGATTTTGGCGGAGCGGCAATGGCTGCCGTACAGCTTCATGTTGAGTTATTGAGGAGAAATGAACAATCAGTATTTATCACATTAAACAAAACACGCAAAGACATTCCGAATCATTTCGTGACCAATGGCTTTGATACCATGCATTTTCCCGGAATGGGACGATTTGAATATAAAGTGAAAGCTGCTTTTCAGAAATACGGAATCATTGATGACAAACGGAATCAACCGGATAATTTCCATTTGAAAAATAAATCTCCGGAACGGGAGGTCTTCACTTTACCGTATTCTTATTTTAATATCCTGAACCATCCTGAGGTTCAATCCGCAGATCTCATCCATCTGCACTGGGTGAGTTTTGGAATGATTGATTACGGAAAATTTTTTTCAGAAATCTCAAAACCCGTAGTATGGACGCTGCATGATATGTATCCCTTTACCGGAGGATGCCATCATGCAGATGAATGTACCTTGTTTGAAGACTCCTGCAGCAATTGCCCGCAATTGCCTGACCAAAAGGTGGTACGGAAATGGTGGAAGTATAAACAGAACGCACTTTCTCGTGTACCCGTAGATAAATTGCAACTTGTCGTCCCTTCTTCGTGGTTGGGATCACTCGGACGAAAGTCGTCGCTGTTGGGAACATTTGATACTCAGATCATCAGGAATGGTTTTGATACGGGTGTTTTTCATCCGACAGAGAAAGCCGCAGCCAGGGCGAAATTGGAGCTGCCTCAAAATGAAATGTTATTCCTGTTCAATGCCTATGATGTTGCGAATTCCAGGAAAGGAATAAAGGACCTGTTGGAAGCTTTTTCAACCTCGGAGCAGGGCAATATTCGGCTCGTATGCCTGGGTTCACTTGCAGGTCCTGAATTTTCGGGACTGAATATTCTGAAAAGAGGATACGTGTCGGATCAACGGGTTGTTGCGGATTACTTCAATGCCTGTGATTATTTCGTATTGCCTTCAAAGGCAGAAAATTTACCCAATACAATTTGTGAGTCCCTGTTGTGCGGTACACCCGTGATTGCGTATGCAATCGGAGGCGTGAAGGAACAAGTCAATGAAAAGAACGGATTTTTAGTTAGTAATCTCTCCTCCGAATTGCTGACATCAGCTATCCGGCAGGCAATCGAAGAAAAATCCCGGTTCAACAGAAACGGGATTTCTATAGATGCCCAAAGCCTTTATAGC
>DAORHY010000280.1:0-4968 GCA_035438225.1 Bacteroidia bacterium | reverse complement strand
GCCTCTTCACGGACAAAGGATTTCAAGATACGTATTCCTGAAAAAGCTTCCTGAACATACGTACTGAGGGCACTTTGTTGTGTTTGTACTTCTTCGCTTTTACGGTTCATCAGATCGCTCACATAGTAGATGGATATTGAGAGGAGTGGAAGTGGTGCCAGGACATACAAGGTGAGTGTTGTATTCACCCGGAGCATGCTGATGATGATAAGAATGAACAGCACAGCAAGGTTAATGGTATACATCACAGCCGGACCAATATACATTCTTACCCTTCCGACATCTTCGCTGATCCTGTTCATGAGGTCTCCGGTATTATTCCTGCGGTAGAAGGAGAGGCTCAATTGCTGGTAATGATCGTAGATTTCATTTTTCAGGTCAAATTCAATCCGCCTTGACATGACAATGAGTGTCTGACGCATCATGAACATCAGGATGCCTTTGAGTATAGCCACACCGATCATGATCACCAGGAAGATGAAAACCTGGTGTGTGACTGTGGCAACGAGATCGTTTTTCGCCATTTCCGTGGCACCCCCGTCAATCTTTTTCATGGTCTCATGCACCTCATCGAGCGACATTCTCACAACCTGGGCAGGGTAGATGGAGCCAAAGTTCTGGGCGACCACGAAAATGACTCCTAGAAGCAGGTGCCATTTGTACTTCAGGAAGTACTTGTTAAGATGCCGTAAAGACCTCATTTTTAGTATTAAATGAATCGTTTGTCGCCTCAAAAAATAAACCTACCTTTGCGGCGCAAACCAAAAACTGGTGCAAAATTAATCATCCAACCTGTTATATCTCATGATTGAAGTGAAAGACGCAAAGGAAACAAAAGCAGGAGCCGATTTCGTATTTGGTAACCCTTCTTTTGCCGATCACGAGCAGATCCTTTTCTGTTACGACAAAGCTACCGGATTAAAAGCAATCATTGCTATCCATGATACTACTCTTGGTCCTGCCCTTGGCGGAACCCGCATGTGGGATTATAAATCTGAGGCTGAAGCATTGAATGACGTTCTTCGTCTGTCCCGTGGCATGACCTATAAAGCGGCCATCAGCGGTCTTGGACTGGGTGGCGGCAAGGCTGTTATTTTCGGGGATTCCAAAAAAGACAAAACTCCGGATATGTTCCGGAAATACGGAAAATTTATTGAGTCGCTGAATGGCCGGTACATCACCGCTGAAGATGTGGGAACGAACACATCCGACATGGTTTACATCCGCGAGATGACTAAACATGTGACCGGGTTACCGGAGAACATGGGTGGCGGTGGGGATCCTTCTCCGGTTACTGCTTATGGCGTATTCATGGGCCTGAAGGCAGCCGTAAAAGAAAGTTTCGGCAGTGATGACCTGAAAGGCAAACGCGTGATGGTTCAGGGTGTCGGTCACGTTGGCGAAAACCTTGTGCGTTTGGTTACTGAACAGGGAGCAAAAGTGTTCATCACGGATATTAACCAGGAGCAGATGAATGCTACTGCTAAGAAATACGGTGCCGAAGTTGTAGCAGCTGATGCAGTGTATGATATGGATGTCGATATTTATTCTCCCTGTGCATTGGGAGCAACGTTGAATACCGAGAATATCAACCGTCTGCGTTGTGCTGTTGTTGCAGGTGCAGCAAATAATCAGTTGGCGGATGAGAATCTTCACGGAAAATTACTGAGTGAAAAAGGCATTTTGTATGCTCCGGATTTTCTGATTAATGCCGGCGGATTGATCAATGTGTATTCGGAACTGAAAGGCTATGACCGTAAGACTGCCCTGGAACATACGGAGCAGATTTATCATACTACATTGGAAATCTTTAAGAAGGCAAAAGAAGAAAGCATTACGACCATTTCAGCAGCCAAGAAAATTGCAGAAGAACGAATAGCTATTGCACGTTCTGTATAATTCCAATCATTTCCGAAACCGGCCGGGTTTTTCCTGGCCGGTTTTTCTTTTACGTTCTTACCATTCACAGGTACAAATTACACCGGTTTCCCCTATGCTCAGCAGAAGACAATTAAGAATTAAAGTACTTCAGGCTCTTTATGCATTTTTCCAGGCGGAAAAAACAGACTTGCCGACAGCGGAACGTGAATTGTTCAGGGCCATTGACAAGGTACATGAACTGTACATTTTCATTCTGCTTTTACTGAAGGAACTTGCCTATGCTGATCAAACAGATGCAGATGATTTGCACCTGAAGTTTTTTCCAAATGCAGAGGAATTGAATGCAAAGATTCGTCTCCATGACCTTAAATTCATCCAGGAAATTGACCAGGACAAATTCTTCAACAATGCATTGAAAAGAACCGGACTTTCCTGGCAGTCCAGGCAAGACCTGGTGAAAAAACTATATTTGGAAATAAAAAAATCATCGGAATACAGGGCTCTGCTTACCATTGAGAATTCAAGTGAAAAAGATTTCCTTTGTGAAGTGATCCGGAAATTCATCCTTTCTTCTGAAGCGTTGCAGCATGAAATCGAAGAAGAGAATATTTTCTGGCTCGATGATTTCGATTTTGTTTGTCATATCATTATCCGGAACATTCGTGCTTTTTATGATTCCGGAAAGCTTGAACTGATGCCGTTGTACAAAGACGAAGAAGATGACCGTTTATTTGTACGTACCCTATTTACCAAAACCATAATTAATAATGCGGAATACGAGCAGGCTATCAGTGAACGAACCAAGAACTGGGAAGTAGACCGTATTGCGTTAATGGATATTCTGATTCTGAAAATGGCATTGTCTGAACTGGTAAATTTCCCCGGAATTCCGGTGAAAGTGTCCATCAATGAATACATTGATATTTCAAAAGAATACAGTACACCCAAGAGTAAGCAGTTCGTGAACGGTGTCATTGATAAACTTGCACTGGATTACAAGGAACAGGGAAAAATTGTCAAAACTGGGCGGGGTTTGATTGGATAAGGAAATTCAGAGGAAAGAGGTATGAATTACGAGGTGTGAAATTTATAGTATGACTTAAACTATATTTTTTCTATCGTATTCTAGTTATTCAATAACCAATAACCAATAACCAATAATTAACCAAAAAAAAGTAAATTTGCTCTATGAAAACTAACTCAGCTCATATCTTCCTGATTCCCGGGATTTCTTTGCTGATGCTCCTGGGGTGTGGAGATGGTACTACGACCCAACAAAATGTTCCTGAAAATGCCATCAGTTCAGAGGTTGTGGAAAACCCGGCATCCGCTTCCGGTAATGAAAAGGGCAAAGTTCCCGCCTATCAATTTGCTGACACCATCCATGATTTTGGCAGAATTGTACAGGGAGAAAAAGTTTCCTTTGCATTTCGGTTCACCAATTCCGGCAACGGTGACTTGATTATTCGCGCTGCCCAGGGCAGTTGCGGTTGTACGGTTCCGGAATGGCCAAAGGAACCGGTGAAGCCGGGTGAAGGAGGAATCATCAATGTTACATTCAATAGCGAAGGAAAGGAGGGTTTGCAAAACAAGACCATTACATTAATCGCAAACACCATTCCAAATACTTATGTCCTGACTGTTACCGGTGAGGTCATTAAACCTGAAGCGAATCAATAACCGATTCTCAGAAACCAACAATTCAACTCTAATCCTAAATCCTAAATACTTCTCATGCTTTCAATACTCCTTCAAGCTTCCGGACAGGGCGGTGGCATTATGCAAATCGTTTTCCTGGTTTCTATTATCGTTGTTTTTTATCTGTTCATGATCCGTCCACAGGTGAAAAAACAAAAAGCCGAAAAAACATTTCGTGAGTCACTTACGAAAGGAGCGAAAATAGTCACTATTGGAGGCATTCACGGACGTATCCTGGAAGTGAATGACCGTACGTTCATGGTCGAGATCGACACCAATGTCAAGGTACGTGTAGAAAAATCAGCGGTATCTGCTGATGCAACAAAAGCACTCGACAGCCAAACTCCCGTAAAACAAGGTTGATTGGGATCCGGTTTCAGGTTCGGCTTTCTTTTTTGTATAATTGACAAATATAGTCTGATCGTATCGTGAACGAAGCACCCCAGAACCAACCGTCTCATGATCCTGTCAATCGTCTGAAATTAAAAAGACGCCTGACCGTGATCATGGTGTGCTTTTTCATTGCCACAATTTTCTGGCTGCTTATCTCCCTGTCGCACGATTATCCTACCGCACTGACGTTTCCGGTTTCCTATATGAATCTTCCCGGGAAGAAGGTCGTTGTCAACGAACTTCCGGAAAGCATTACACTGCAAGTCAAGACTTCCGGCTTCAAAATCCTGTCTTATGATTTTCAAAAGCAAAAAAAGGCTATAGCAGTCGATGTTGCCGGGAAACTGAAAGTAAATGAACAATTCCTAGGAGATGTACTTGCAATACCGACAGCATCCTTTACCCCGGATTTTACCCGTCAGCTCGGAAGTGAAATAGTCATTCTGGCGTATGAGCCGGATTCAATTGTTTTCAATTTCAGTGACAGGATCCAAAAGAAACTGCCGGTTCGTTTAAATGCCGATCTCACATTCGAAAAACAATACGATACATCTTCTTTCATTTCTGTTGCGCCTGACAGCATCCTTGTTTCCGGGCCACCATCCATCTTGGAAACAATGCACTATGTGCGAACGGAAAAATTAAAACTTGAGAATATCAGAACTCCTGTCGTTCAAACTGTAAAGGTTTCGACTAATAAATTACTGACGTTTGCAACGGAGAGTGTTACAGTAAAAATACCGGTTGAGAAATTCACGGAAGGCAGAACCGAAGTCCCGATTCATACTTTGAATGTTGATTCCGGATATTCGCTCAAAACGTTTCCGGATAAAATAATGATCCGATACCAGGTAGCGCTGAGCCGGTACAACCATGTTGATGCAGGGCAATTTGATGCGGTAGTGGATGGCCGGAATCTAGGGGAACTCAATACAGCAAAACTTCCGGTTCGTCTTCAGACAGTGCCGCCTTACGTTCGTGCTATTTTCATTGAAC
>DAORHY010000279.1:0-4981 GCA_035438225.1 Bacteroidia bacterium | reverse complement strand
GCAAGCGAAAGTATTGCGACACAGATGGAAACGATTCCCAATGCATTTGCACTAAAGTAACGGCTGGTCACCAGTGTAACCAGAAATCCGGTACCGACTCCGATCATTCTTACCAGCAGGGAAACGAAACTGGTCCGGATCAGTTCCCGGTATTCAGCATCCGTCCGGTAGCGGCCGAAGGACTCCTTCAGTTTATTTTGCAATGAACCAATCATTCACCAGAGAATGTTTATTGTATGGCATTTCAAGCCCCGAATGTACGAGCAAAATGTTCTTCCCGACAGATTTTAATAACGCATGTCCGGCTGCTGTATCCCATTCCATGGTGGGAGCAAAGCGCGGATAAACATCGGCTTTGCCTTCGGCCAACAAACAGAATTTCAGTGCACTTCCGGCAGAGACGAGTTCAACATGTGCATACTTTTCTTCAAGGTCTTTCACAAACTTTGTTGTTTCCGGAGAAGAATGGGAACGGCTTGCAAGTACCCGTACAGTATCTTTTGGACTTGCTGAAACGTCAGGTGTTACCTCAAAATTGTGCAGGGCCGCGAATTCATCTGCGGTCAGCATGGACGCTTTCTCAATTTTGTACAATGATTTTCCATTACCGGCATACACGACATCCCATACCGGAATAAAAATCACACCCACAAGCGGACGATTATTTTCCATGTAAGCAATGTTGATCGTAAACTCCCCGTTTCTCCTGATAAATTCTTTCGTACCGTCCAGGGGATCTACGAGCCAGAAATTTTTCCAGGAGCTGCGGGTGTGATACGGATCGAACTGCCCTTCTTCGCTGAGTACGGGAATTCCGGTCTGTTCCAGCTCACCGGTAATAACGGCATGAGAGGCTTTGTCTGCAGCTGTCAACGGAGATCTGTCTTCCTTCCGTTCCACAACAAATTCCGAATTGTACACTTTCAGAATTTCAACCGATGCCTTTCGGGCGGTTTTGATAGCAATCACCAACAAATTATCCAGGGGAGTCATTCTTTTACCTTGTAATTTCTTTTATGATACGCAGAAGGCGTTTACAAAATCATCCCGGCGCCAACAGTTTCGTTGGTTGCTTCGTCGATCAGAATCAGGCTGCCGGTATTTCGGTTGCGGCGATAACTGTCAAAGAATAAAGGGGCTGTGGTACGCAGCTGAATCCTGCCGATATCATTCATCCCGAAAATTTTATCATCTTCAATTCTGCGCAGGGTATTGATGTCAATTTTGTAACGGATGTCCTTCACCATGCAACGGACTTCGCGTGATGTGTGCCGGAGAATATAACGATTGCCAGGCTCCAGCTTTTTCTCATTTAACCAGCATACCATCAGGTCCAGATCCTGGCCAACCTGTGGAGCATTGTTTTCGCGTACGATCATGTCGCCGCGGCTCACATCGATATCGTCTTCCAGCAGCATGGTGACCGACATTGGTGCAAAAGCTTCCATGATTTCTCCGTCGAAGGAATCAATTTTTTTTACACGACTTGTAAAACCCGAAGGCAGCACCATTACCTTGTCGCCTGCGCGAAAAACACCGCCAGCAATTTTTCCTGCATACCCCCGGTAGTCATGGTATTCATCCTGTTGCGGGCGAACAACATATTGTACGGGAAAACGGCAATCAATATGGTTGATATCGCCGCTGATGTGTACATTTTCAAGGTGAAACATGAGGGTAGTCCCTTCGTACCAATCCATCACCGCAGAGCGCGTAACCACGTTGTCACCGTACCTGGCACTGATCGGAATGAACTGAACATCCTGCACATCCAGGCGGGAAGAAAACATCCGGAAATCCTCCACAATTTTCTCATATACTTCCCTGCTATACTCAACCAAATCCATTTTATTGATGCACACAACGATGTGAGGAATTCTCAGTAACGATGCGATGAACGCATGCCGGCAGGTTTGCTCCACCATCCCTTTGCGTGCATCGATAAGAATCAAAGCCAGGTTGGCAGTGGAAGCGCCTGTAACCATATTCCGGGTGTATTGAATATGGCCGGGAGTATCAGCAATGATGAATTTTCGCTTCGGCGTGGAAAAATACCGGTAGGCCACATCTATCGTTATCCCCTGTTCCCGCTCTGCTTTCAATCCATCGGTGAGCAAACTCAAATCAATATCAGAAAAACCACGTTGTTCGCTCGTTGACTTAATCGAAGCATACTGATCATCCATAATATTTTTAGTGTCCAGCAACAAGCGACCGATCAGGGTGCTTTTGCCGTCATCCACACTTCCGCATGTAGTGAATCGAAGGAGCTCTATGTCGTTGTGATATGGCATTGGGGTGGTGAGGGGGTATCAGGTACTGAGTTATGAGTTTTGAGTTATGCGTTATGAGTTGTGATCAGGACAACATCGCTATTATTTACACTTCGGACTCTCAATAAATAATCGATTTAAAAGTACCCTTGCTTTTTCCTCTCTTCCATTGCCGACTCAGAGCGTTGGTCATCGATCCGGGTACCGCGTTCTGTGAGCCGGGAAGTGGCGACTTCGGCGATAATTTCTTCCAGCGAATCAGCAGCTGAAATAACAGCACCTGTACAGGTCATATCGCCAATGGTCCGGAAACGTACCGTTTTTTCTTCGGTGTGTTCACCGGGGCCGGGTTTCATAAAATCAGCAAGTGCATAAAGATTTCCATTTCTTTCAAACACTTTTCTTTTGTGCGAAAAATACAATGACGGCAATTCAATTTTTTCCTTTTGTATATACTTCCACACATCCAGTTCCGTCCAGTTACTCAATGGGAATATGCGAAAATGCTCGCCGATATTTTTTCTCCCATTGAAAAGATCCCATAACTCCGGCCGCTGAATTTTTGGATTCCACTGTCCGAACTCATCACGATGGGAGAAGAAACGCTCCTTCGCCCTCGCCTTCTCTTCATCCCGCCTGGCCCCGCCTATGGCAGCATCCAATTTCAATTCGTTAATGGCATCGAGGAGTGTGACGGTCTGCAAAGCATTTCGGCTCGCATGTATTCCTTTTTCTTCTTTCACTCTGCCCAAATCAATCGATTCCTGAACAGAACGCACCATCAGGTTCATTCCCAGTTTTTGTACCCAATGGTCGCGGAATTCAATCGTCTCCGGAAAATTATGTCCGGTATCGATATGCAACAAAGGGAATGGCACACGGGCAGGGAAAAATGCCTTCATGGCCAGATAAGAAAGTACTATGGAATCCTTACCGCCGCTGAAAAGCAATGCAGGGCGCTCGAATTGAGCAGCAACTTCGCGCAAGACAAAGATGCTTTCTGATTCGAGTTCACGAAGATGATCGAGGCGGTAGCTGAACATGGTGGAAGTAAAACGTGACTGAGAATTAAGAATTACTGATATTTTTATATACATCAATCACCTGAATTTTTTATTTTGATTTTCCCTACAACGATTTACTTTTTACTGTCTTCGTTCTTTCGTACACGAGGCAGGAGAAAATCAAGAATCAACTGGACACACTCTTCCGGTGAACGGCCGGCGGTTTCGACATTTAATTCCGGGTGCAGGGGTTCTTCGTACGGCGAATCAATTCCGGTGAAATGCTGCAATTCACCGGATCGAACTTTTTTATAGAGACCTTTGGGATCTCTTTGTTCGCAGATTTCAAGTGGTGTATTCACGTACACTTCAATGAACTCTCCGGGGCCAACCAACTGCCGGACGAAATCGCGTTCCTGTCTGAATGGAGAAATAAAAGCAGTGATGACGATCAGGCCTGCTTCCACCATCAGTTTCGCCACTTCCGCGATGCGACGTATATTCTCCTTCCTGTCCCCTTCCGTAAAACCAAGATCTTTGTTCAGGCCTAACCGGATGTTATCTCCATCCAGGAGGAAGGTTTTCATGCCTTCATCGTACAAAGTTTCTTCCAGTAATCCTGCCAGGGTGCTTTTCCCGGAACCACTCAGCCCGGTGAGCCAAATGATCACAGGAGCCTGTCCGAGCAATTTCGCCCGTTCTGCTTTTGTGATCCGGTGTTCATGCTGATGAAGATTCAACCTGTCCTGTGTGTATGATTTACCTGAATGAAAATCCGTTGTTTGAATTTTCCATATTCAAAATCAGATGCTGAAATTAATAAGGTTCAAAATTGCTTTTATTGTCCAATGGGATGCCAGGTTGTTTTGATTTCCTGCAAATCCATAATCCGGTAAGGGTTTTGTGATTCATCTTTCATCCAATCGTCTTTCGTATATATCAGCGGGCGTTTGACATTGAGCGAGGCGAGTTGCTGGATCTTTTTTATTTCTTCCAGATCCTCCCCGCAATACACCACAGCATTTACATCCATGTGATTTGCAAAATGCGTCAGCAGTTCGGAACGTTGTCCGGTAAGGATATTGACGACTCCTGCCGGCACATCGGAAGAATGGAGTACCTCCGCAAATGTGATCGCCGTTAAAGGCAGGGACGAAGAAGCAAGAACGATCACGGTATTTCCTCCGACAATTGCCGGAGCGATGGCGGATATCAGTCCAATCAGGCCGGTATTCTCCGGGGAAAGAATGGCAACGACGCCTGTTGGTTCCGGAACAGAAAAATTAAAATGGGAGGACTCTACCGGATTCACAGAACTGAAGACCTGCTGGTATTTATCACTCCAACCGGCATAATATACAAGGCGGTCAACTGAATATGCAAGCTCCGCTTCAGCAGCTGGCGCCGAAACACCCTGCGAAATCAGTTCAGCAACAAACTGTGTTTTCCTTGATTCGAGCATTTCAGCAATACGGTAGAGAATCTGCCCTTTGTTATAGGCCGATTTTGACGCCCAGGCCGCTTGCGCTTTGCGTGCAGCTACAACTGCTTCCCGAAAATCTTTGCGCGACGATTTGCATACATTGGCAAGAGTTTCTCCTCCGGCATTCTTCAGAATATAATACCGGCCGGATTCCGTCCTTGGAAATTTCCCGTCAATGAAGATTTTATATGTCTTCATGACATCCACCCTCCTGCCCTTTC
>DAORHY010000278.1:0-5001 GCA_035438225.1 Bacteroidia bacterium | reverse complement strand
CTTCGAAATCAAAGGTCAGCGCGGAAGCAAAGCTCATATCTCCACCGCAAAGCCTAAGGATACGGAAAGGCAATTGCAAGGACCTGAGCAATCCCGCTACATGTTCAACCATGGCATCGAGTGTTTCGTAAGATTTCTCTGGATGCTGAATCTGCACGATTTCAATCTTGTCAAACTGATGCAAACGGTTCAGGCCGCGAACATCTTTTCCATAGCTTCCGGCTTCCCGCCTGAAACATGGCGTATAGGCGCACATCATTACCGGGAGGTCATCGGATTTTACAATCACATCCCGATAAATATTGGTGACCGGCACTTCAGCTGTCGGGATGAGGTAAAAATCGTCGAGCTGAACATGGTACATCTGCGAATCTTTATCCGGAAGCTGGCCTGTTCCATATCCGGAATCCCTGTTCACCAGGATGGGCGGCTGAATTTCTTTGTATCCTGCTGCGGTAGCTTTATCCAGAAAATAATTTATTAATGCGCGCTGAAGCCGTGCGCCTTTGCCCTTGTAAACCGGGAATCCTGCGCCGGTAAGCTTCACGCCCAATTCAAAATCAATGATGTCGTATTTCAGGGCAAGCTCCCAATGTGGCTTAGCATTCGCACCGAGTTTTGGAATATTACCTTCCTGGTGAACGACCTCATTGTCTTCCGGTGTTTTTCCGGAAGGCACCATTTCTGAAGGCAGGTTGGGGAGTTTCACCAATTCCTGTTGTAGTTGCTGTTCGGCATGTGCAAGCTTTTCGCTGAGTTCCTGAGATGATGCCTTCAACGCAGTGCTCTTGTTTTTAAGATCATCCGCTTCGGCCTTTTTTCCGCTTTTGTATAAATCTCCAACCTGTTTGGCAAGCATGTTCTGTTGATTCAACAGTCCGTCTAACTCATTCTGGATTTTTCTTCTGTCTTCATCGATGGATAAAATGAGGTTTACAAGTTCCCTGGCATCGAAATTTTTTACAGCAAGTCGTTCAACAACAAATTCCGGTTTTTCACGGAGTACACTGATCTGAAGCATAGCAGATATTATAAATTAAGAAGATACAAAAATACGTTTTTGCCTCCGCATTTTATGCTGAATAAATCATGTTTTCAGCCTTGTTTCCAACCTTTTTTAAATCCTTTCTCCAGATACTTCATTCGTCGGTCACCATTGGTGTATTTCCGGGCTGCGGTTTTCCAGTCTTTCCCACCGACAGAAACGTTGTCTCTTTTACCCAATTGAATGCCCAAACGTTCCAATTCTCCCTTGTAAAATGAAGAAGAATAATCCCGGGAAAGCAATTGCCTGAACACACCCAGGGCAGCTTCATACTCCTGCTTTCCAGTATATTGATCTGCAAGAAAAATCAGAAAGGAATTGTTTCCTTTAGCGCAGGCAAAATCAAACAGTTCAGCATGACGAATACCAAAGCGGGAGATCGAAAACTGGTTAAAATAAACTCCCGCCTGTTGGTACTTATCGATCATTTCCTGGTAGCGTTTCTGGCTTTGAAAATCGAGCGATTGATTCACCAAAGTCTGGTAAGTGACAGCAGGCAAAATACTGTCATGAATTGCTGACATTCCTCCCTCATTCAGGCTGCAATCAATATTTCCTTCCAGAAATTTACCGGCTTCACGAATCTTCTCTTCCGCAGCGAAATAATCCAGTTGAGACATCCGCTGATGGATTTCACGGAGCAAACCGTCATACCATTGTTGCGCATTCACACATTCCTGGGAATAAATCTTTGTTTTTAAATCCTGCATTGATTTCAGGACATCCGCATCGTTCTGCAAGGAGTATTGATTTTGCATTGCAACAGCTTCCCGGGACGCTTTTCTAGCACCGGCCAGGTCATTTTTTCCAACACATACAAGACCTTCAGAAATTCGTTCCAGCAGCAGTGGTTTAGCAGCTTTGCTTTTGAGTTCATCCGCATCTTTCACCGGACGGAGCCCAAACTGCTTTTGCACGGTGGAAGCCTCCTCCAGTTTTTTCAAGGCATAAGAAAACTTACCTTCCAACAACCGGGACCTCCCATCCTGAACGAGATTTTCATATTTTTTCTGACGTACAACTTGCATCATCTCTAAGGCTTCACCCGATGAAGGAACTTCTCTTGCATAATCCTGCTGGTATGCAATGGCTTTCGCCAGCAGCGTTTCGGCTGTTTCAAGATTTCCCTGTTGGTAGTTTTGTTTTGCATCCGTGAGGAATGACTGATACACAGCCATCCTGACTTTCCTGAAGCCCCGATCAATTCTGCTGTCACACAAGACCCCACCGACAGATGAACACAGATGGTTGGCTTTTTTCAAATAATCAATCGATTCCGGTAAATGATTCGCATCATACTGCTGGTCGGCCCGAAGGAGATACGCTTCATAGATAGATTTGGCCAGTTCACCGGTCATTCGACGCGTCTCCGGATCTGCGTTCATTTCCCGGATAATTTCCGAAACACCACATTCCGCTTCAAAGATGTATCCGTCTTCATAATCCATCTCAGCAAGTTGATAAGCTGCCGGAGCAAAACGGGGATTTTCCCGGAGGGAATGGCGGAAAGCAATCCGGGCATAATCCCGTCTTCCACGACTCAGCAAATCAAGACCATTATGATAATGATACACGAAGAGATTCGCCTTCGCTTCCTGCATCCGGATGCTCACCTCATCCGCACGCCTTTTTAAATCCTGCATCCTGTCAACAAAATGTATCGGGTCAGTATTGAATAAATCCAGTTGTCCGGGAAAATTGAAGGCGTCCAGAGAGGCAATTTGCCGGTCGACATTTGCAAGCATTGAAAAGTGATCGTCCAGGTGTTCGAAATCATCCGGACGTACGCTTGACAAATTCAGGATGGCCTGTTGCAAAGTGGCGTCAGCACTGTAGTAGTTCTGAATGGTGGCCAGGCGTTCACGCAATAAACCAAGCGTACTGTTATCGAATAAAAACCGGATTTGGTTTGCCTGAACAGTGATTTGCTTCATTCCCGTATCAATAAAGGTAAACGAAGCATCGGAAGTAGATCCTTGTTCAATCTGCAGTACTTTGTTGTTGCGGACAAGCTGATTTCCGGGCACCAGCATTTCAAATAGTACAGATGTAGGTTCCAGGACCGCACGGATATCAAAACCTTTATTCATTAATTCCCTGTTTATCCTGATCTCAGAAAACCAAACACTTGCCATACATTCGGATCTGCTCACACGGGAGATTTGCCTTCGCAATTGGAAGATGAGCGGTACTTCTGCATACGACCCGGGCCTCATCCCCTGGGCCTGCGCGAGGAGCGCAAGCACCTGGTTGGTTTCCGCATTCCCTGAAGGGTTGAAACGAATGGTAGAGCTGAGCTGCTGCTGATCCTGGAATAGTAATTTAGGCTGAGCCTTAATTCCGTGAAGGGTGAAGAGTACAATCAGTGTTGACAGAAATTTTTTCATAGCGAAATAAAAGGAAGACAGCGTGGCACGTTTCGTAACAGACAAAAATACAAAGAAGCAGCATAGTAATACCGGTAAATAACGCTTCGGGATATTTTGTATTTTTCGCTTTTAAAAATAAATTGTATGCTCAGCCCCTCCACTTTCCGTTTTCTGAAATCACTCAGGAAAAACAATAACAAAGAATGGTTCGATAAAAATAAATCCGCATACCTGACAGCAAAGGATGATGTTGGTGCATTGATTGAAGAAGTAATTTCCGAACTTATTAAATTTGATAAATCGCTGGCAGGACTTACTGCGAAAGATTGCGTTTTCCGGATTTACAGGGATGTGCGTTTCTCCAAAGACAAACGCCCATACAAAACCAATATGGGCGCCAGCATCAATGCCGGAGGGAAAAAGGCGATGATGCCAGGATATTACCTGCACCTCGAACCCGGCAATTCTTTTCTTGCAGGTGGGCTCTGGATGCCCCCCGGAGAACAATTAAAAAAGATTCGCCAGGAAATTGATTACAACGGAAAGGATATTAATAAAGTCCTCAGCAATGCAGCTTTCAAAAAATACTATGGATCGTTTGATCCATCCTATAAATTGAAAACAACACCAAAGGGATATCCCAAAGATCATCAGGATATTGAATTATTAAAACTCACCAGTTTTATCGTGTGGCACCCCTTTAATGATAAAAGTGTGTTGAATAAAAATTTTGTTCAGGAAATTGGAAAAGGCGCCCGCATCATGCACCCGATGCTTGAGTTTCTGAAAGTTGCAATCAGCTGAATTGAAAAAGTGCTTTTTCAATATCCGGAACACCATGTTTCAATCATCCCGGATTCGGATTCCTATTGGATGAAAGAAAGAAAGAAACAGAGGCCCGATCAACCTGTCAATATCCAATTCCATTGAAATACAATCATTTAAATTCACTTTTCAGACCGGCCTCCCATTTTCATTGAAATCTTAAAATCTTTACAAAAATTGACTTTTGTCATGGCAATACATTTATTTTCAATTCTATAAATTTTTTATTTGGAATGATTATAAATAAGCATTTCCTTCGTCCCGTTAATTATAATCATTCTAAACAAGTACTATTATGTCAAGATATTTCTACATAAGTTTCATGATCTGGGTGATTGCATGTAAAAGTGCAGACGCACAACTTCTCACAAGAGAAGATTCACTGCTTGCAGGGGTAGAAAGCAAGGATCAATCAACCATAATTGGTGGTTATGGCGAAGCAGCTTATACAAATAATACCACACTGGAAGAGGCAGAAATGAACCTCACCCGTGCTGTTCTTTTTGTAGGCCACCGTTTTTCGAATAGAATTTCTTTTTTCTCTGAACTCGAGGTTGAAGATGCAAAGGTGGACGGCTCCGGAGGAGAACTTGCACTTGAACAATGCTTTTTGAAATTTGATCTTAACAATGAACACTATCTGACAGCCGGGCTATTCATTCCACGCATCGGAATCCTGAATGAAAATCATTTGCCAACAACTTATTTTGGGAATCGCCGTCCGGTTGTTGAACGCTACATCATACCTTCAACGTGGCGGGA
>DAORHY010000277.1:0-5013 GCA_035438225.1 Bacteroidia bacterium | reverse complement strand
ATTCCTGAGTTCAGGCAGACATTGATTGCATTTCTGACTGCCCGCAACGAAGACTATTCCCAGGTTGCAGGATTTGATGTGGGTGCGGATGATTACATCACCAAGCCGATAAAACCCAGGGTCCTTGTAAGCAGGATCAATGCACTGTTCCGCAGGTACCGGACTGCAGAAATCGGTCATTCCGTGAAATCACATATTATTACAGTCGGCGATCTGCAAATCGACAGGGAACAATATCTTGTTCAAAAAGGTGATGAGAAGATGGAATTGCCCAGGAAAGAATTCGAATTGCTTGCTTTGCTCGCCTCCAAACCCGGAAAAGTATTTACACGCGATGAGATTCTTGAGCGCGTCTGGGGTAACGAGGTGATTGTCGGAGACAGAACCATCGATGTTCATATCCGCAAATTACGCGAGAAACTGGGGGAGGATCTGATCAAAACAGTAAAGGGTATCGGTTATAAATTTGATTTTTGATTGTTGATATCATTGATTTATTTTCCTTTGCATCTTACGACTGAATTCAACAGCATTGAAAAATCCTACACCACGGATCTTATCGCTTTTTGCCGCTTTGATTGCCGCCGGCATTGTCATGCTGGCGCAATATCTGGTTAATGTTTCTCCGTATTTGCAGAAGGACTGGATGTCCCTTGCGACAGTCTTTCTAATCACATTTGTCACCACCTTCATTGTATTCAATTATTTACTTGAACTTTTTATTTACAGAAAAATCAAGCTCATTTACAAGACAATTAATACATACAAAGATTCCAAGGAAAAAACGCAGGCGAAAGTAGATCTGAATGCAGATATCATTGGAAATGTCAGCAAGGAGGTGGCTGAATGGGAAAAGAACCGAACAGATGAAATTGCCGAGCTGAAAAAAATGGAAGTGTTCCGTAAGGAATTCCTCGGTAATGTATCGCACGAATTGAAAACACCCATTTTCAGTATTCAGGGGTATCTGCATACGCTTCTGGAAGGAGGCATCGATGATCCGGAAGTGAATGTAAATTACCTCAACAAAGCTGCCGCTGCTGTCGAACGCCTGTGTCTGATCGTTGATGACCTGGAAGCTATTTCCAAACTGGAGTCCGGCGAAATGGTTCTTGACCAACGAACATTTGATATCCGTGATCTCGTGAATGAAGTTATCGATTCACTGGAGTTGAGAGCGAAAGAAAGTAAAATCCGTCTCGCTTTAAAAGAAGGCAGTGACAAGCAGTATTTTGTATATGCTGATAAAGAAAGAATCAGGCAAGTGCTGGTCAACCTGATTGTCAATTCTATCAAATACGGAAAAGAATCAGGAAGCACTGTTATCGGTTTCTACGATATGGACGAACACATTCTGGTTGAAGTCACCGATAATGGGATTGGGATTGATCCCGTTCATTTGTCAAGGTTATTTGAACGTTTTTACCGTGTTGACAAAAGCCGGTCAAGAGAACAGGGCGGAACCGGACTCGGACTATCCATTGTGAAACACATTCTGGAAGCCCACAAACAAGGTATAAAGGTGAGAAGCACGTATGGAATTGGCACAACATTTACTTTTACTCTACTGAAGGCACGTTAAATCGATCCGCCAAAAAGATCTTTTTCCATTTTATAGTGCTGGATTTCATTGAACAATACATAGGATTCTTCAACAATACAGTAGCCGTGCTTTTCATAAAAGTGAACAGCTGTTTGCCTTGCATCCAGGACTATTTTGGAGAGATTTTTCTCTTTCGCTTTTTTCTCGATGTAACTCAGCACTTTGCTGCCCAGTCCCTTGCCCCTGTATGCTTCATGCACCGCCATGGATCTCACCTGTCCTTGTGAAATACTGTTTATCTGCAGCCTTCCTGCAGCAACAGGCTCCTGTTTCTCATTGACCATGAGAACATGTATCGAGATATTCTCATGGTCGTCTTTTGTACTGGCTGCTGGCTGGTTCCATGGTTTCCGAAGGACAAGGTAGCGCAAACGGTAATAGGCTTCCCACTCAGCTTCAGTTTCGGGCTCAAGGATATGGAACAATGACATTTGCAAATTGATTTAATCCGGATTCTGATCTTCCGGGTGTATGTTATAGCATTGAACAGGTGCTAAAATAAATAAATGTCAAAGCACACCAAAGGTAATCTACTTCTTCTGAAGATCGAGTGAAATGTTTTCATCACCTTCTTTATAAGGCATCCAGGTAACTATCAACTGAAACATTTCATCAGTAGTCCGCATACTTCCTTCCCGTTCTGAAACCAACTGAGGAGGATGGAAGGGATTGAGGGGATTCTGCTCTGTATTGTCATAAATTCCTTCCGCATAGATAGTGCTTCCTGCTGGAACCTTCACTATTTTCCGGAAAGTATAAAAATACTGCCACCGGAAATCCCACCGGGGAATCCTGATGAGGCGAATGGTATCCTGCTGGGGTGTGAGGGCAAATGCAAAAAAACTTTTACCCAGTAAATGCATGTGCGGATTAACTGTAACGATCGAAATGTCCTCCGGAACTGTATAAGACGTAATGAATTTACTGACTGATCCGGGTTGAATAATCAGGGGAGGTGTTATTGCAGAAATACCCGAAGTACCGAGTATAAATTCATGCAGAGGCCTTTTCGGTGGAAGCGGACTGAAAAAAACATTGAATAGCGTCTGATCGCTGGCCGGTACGGGACTGGGGCCGTAATGGATGTTATCCAGCAATAGTATTCCGTTCTTTTTAACCCGGTAGCCTCCGATTCCATCCGGATACATTGCTGTTTCAACACCCGGTAAATAATTGGTCACGGACGGGGTGAGCATCGGATAACTGCCATCGTCATTTGCAAGATCCAGAACATGGAATGCTTCCTGTTTATTCATCAATTCGGTGTTCACTTCAAAGGCACCCAGATGCATATTTTTTTTTGCTCCTTTTTCATATTGAATGAGGTGGGCATTGATGTGGTGAACCAGCTTTTTATTTCCCGGAATAATTTCTATCGCCCGTATGAAAGTATCATTGCCAAGATCATACGGAATTTTCATCATCATAAATTTATCCGTGTTGTCTCCCGGAAGCGAAAATGGTTGATCAACTTTTAAGACGAGGTCGGGAGTGCCCAGAAGACTTCCCTCCGGAAAAACGGGAGGGGAAGGGGTCTTGGCTGTTTCTCCTTCAGGGCATCCGTCTTCAATCCAATTCTTAAATAGCAGGATCTCTTCATCACTGAGAACTTTCTCTTCACGGAAATGCACATACTCCGGATCCGCTGGCCAGGGAGGCATGATGCGGCTGCTGACTGTTATTTGAATGGTCCTTGCATGTCTTTTTGCATCGGCATATGATAACAGGTTGAATGGTGCAGCCGAACCCGGACGATGACAGGGGCTGCAGTTTTTAAACAGGAGGGGAGCAATGTGTTCAGCAAAATTCGGATGTTCAAGTGCAGAATTTTGGTTGGAATTTGTACCGCATGAAATAAATAAAATAAGTATCAGGCAGGAAATTATCGTTTTTACAGAAAAGTGGGAGTCAAACACTCTTTGTGTTGGTAAGCTGGCTGATCTGAAAAGCATTTGTTATTCAATAATGCACCCAATCGCCTGAGTGAGTGGGTTTTTAATTGTATTCCCCATGCAGGCTGCAGTGAGGGCTAATTTCAGGTCATGCGATGTGATCTTGACTCTTTTTTTGCCTACGGCATACATCCAGTCGTCAATTCTTCCCCGGTAAATAATCCTGCGTTCCGCATCCAGAACAAAAACTTCAGGAGATACTTTTGCATGAAGACGTGTAACCAGAATTTTATCAGGATCCCGTAGTAAGGGAAAGTTAATACGATAATCGTTACGAAACTGGATGTCCTCTTCCACACTGCCGTATTCTCCGGGGAATACTCCATAAAATTTCACACCGCAGTCTGAGAATTGTGAGGAAAGTTTGTTCAGCGTCAGGGAATAGCTCTGGCAGGCCGGACAATCCGCCAGAAGGAAAACTACTGCTGTGAATTTATTTTTTTTCCACTCCGCCAATGGGAAGTTCTTATTCTCCAGAGTTAACAATGTTATCCCATCCGTAGTCTGAGCATGCGTCGGGCTCACTACGAAGAAGAAATGCAGCAGGATCAGGAGAATGCGCCTCGTGGACTTCAATTTATTGCAGGTTATTATTCGTAGGAAAGTATCATGCTTTTCGGAATGTGGTCGATGTGGTATTTCAGGATACGGTGAATGTCCTTGTTGTCTTGTTTGAAACGGATAATGTCGCGCAATTGATCCGGCTGAGCTGCCACAAATTCCGGTTCAAAAAATCCAAAACCCTGGTATTTTCCATTTTCAACCATTACAACAGATTTTTCAGAAGCACTTCTGCCAGGACCGAGAATCATGAAATTTGAATTTTCAAAGCGAAGATTCCGGAGCGCTGTTTCAACTCTTTGATTGTAAATATCTGCGCTTTCTTTGCCAATACACGCTCCGTTGCATTGATGTATGCTGTAATGAAAACACGCATGCGCTATGTCGTACAAACCGCATAATTTCTGACACAGTTTGAATTTCTGCACCCATTTTTCCAGCATTTCCCGGGCTTCTTCGTGTGAATGAAGGGTGTAGATTGGCTGATCTTTGCTGCTGACCTTCCGTGCTTTCAGTGTCATGTAACCATTTTCATCGGGAGAGCAAAAAATTCCGTAGTTGAAGTGAGTCTGGCGTTGAGACCTGTTGAACAAAGGTTGTACTTTTTTTATTTCATCTGATTCAAGCAGCAAAGCAATGAGTTCGCTGCCGGTAGTTTCAAAAGTGATGTCTCGGATAGCATTTCTGAGTTCTATTGCTTTTCGTGTCTGTTTATTGCTGAAATGACTGAGTATACGTTTTCGGATGTTGTTGCTCTTGCCGATGTAAATAATGCTACCATCGATGTTGTGTAAATAGTATACACCCGGACTTTCGGGCAATCGATCCAGGATGTTCCTGTCAAATTCCGGAGGAAAACGGAGACTCAGGTAATCGTTTTTTACCTGTGTTTCAATA
>DAORHY010000276.1:0-5030 GCA_035438225.1 Bacteroidia bacterium | reverse complement strand
CTCTTTGTTTGTACTCACATTTTTTAAATCCTGTTTTGGCAAGGGACGTGCTTCTTTTACCTGGGTGGGGTCCTGCTGGGGTATGATGCCTTTGAACAGGAAGGAGATGATCTCCCTGTTGGTTTCATCCATCATTTGTTTGAACAACTCGAAGGATTCAAATTTATAGATGAGCAGGGGATCTTTCTGTTCGTAGACTGCATTTTGTACCGAAGTCTTCAGGTCGTCCATTTCACGCAGGTGTTCTTTCCAGGCATCATCAATCATCGCTGCGGTAATCAATCGCTCAAATGCAACCGCCAATTCACGCCCACGTGTTTCGTATGACTTTTTAAGGTTTGCAACAACCTGAATGCCTTTCAAGCCATCACTGAAGGGCACAACGATATTCTGAATGGTGGCACCCTGGTTCTTATGCACATCTTCAATAAACGGCCAGGTGCGCTCGATCAGCATCTGGGTTTTGTGCTTGTAGTACCGTTGAGCTTCGTTGAAAATCTTTTCGGTAATCACTTCCGGTTTTTCATTCGTGAATTGTTGTTCAGACACCGGACATTCAATGGACAACACACGGATCAGGTCCAATTGCAATGCCTGGTAGTCCCGGGTTTCGGTATGCAGAAAGGCCAGTGACTCACAAGTGTCATACACCAAAAAACTGATGTCGATACTCAGCCGTTCCCCAAAAATAGCATGACGACGTTTGGTATAGACCACTTCACGTTGTGAATTCATGACGTCATCGTATTCGATCAGACGTTTACGGATTCCGAAGTTGTTTTCTTCTACTTTCCGCTGCGCCCGTTCAATTGAAGAGGTGATCATACTGTGTTGGATCACTTCACCTTCTTCAATTCCCATCCGGTCCATGAGTTTCATGATCCGTTCGGAGCCGAACAAACGCATCAGGTCGTCTTCCAGGGACACGTAGAATTGTGATGATCCCGGATCACCCTGACGTCCTGCACGACCGCGCAGCTGCCTGTCAACCCGGCGTGATTCGTGTTTTTCCGTACCAACGATTGCAAGTCCGCCGGCTTCTTTTACACCGGGGCCGAGTTTGATATCCGTTCCCCGGCCGGCCATGTTGGTGGCAATGGTGACAGTTCCGGAAAGTCCGGCTTCCGCAACAATCTGGGCCTCTTTCTGGTGCTGTTTAGCGTTCAGGACATTGTGCTTGATGTTGCGTAGTTTCAACATCCTGCTGAGCAACTCTGAAGTTTCTACCGAGGTCGTACCTACGAGCACTGGTCTTCCGGCTTTGACAAGTTGTTCGACTTCCTCAATGACAGCATTGTATTTCTCACGTTTTGTCTTGTAAACTTTATCTTCGGAGTCTTTGCGGATAATATTCCTGTTGGTGGGGATGGTCACAACATCCAGTTTGTAGATCGTCCAGAATTCCTGAGCTTCCGTTTCTGCAGTACCTGTCATTCCGGCAAGTTTGTGAAACATGCGGAAATAATTCTGCAATGTAATGGTCGCATACGTTTGTGTTGCCGCTTCGATTTTTACATTTTCCTTGGCCTCAATAGCCTGGTGCAAACCATCGGAGTAACGGCGGCCATCCAGGACCCGGCCGGTTTGTTCATCTACAATTTTAATCTTTCCGTCTGCGATGATGTATTCTACGTCACGGTCAAAAAGCGAATACGCTTTGAGCAATTGATTTACCGTATGAATCCGTTCGGACTTGATGCCGTATTCCCGCATCAATTCGTCCTTTTTCGTCAGCTTATCTTCTGCAGCGGCAGCAGATTTTTCAATTTCAGCAATAATGGAACCCACATCCGGAAGGATAAAGAAGTTCTTGTCTTCACTGGAAGTGGACATCAGTTCGATGCCCTTTTCCGTAAGTTCAATGTTGTTGTTCTTCTCGTCGATGACAAAATACAGGGTTGCATCGGCTTTGTGCATTTCCTTTTGCTGATCCTGCATGTGGAAATTTTCAGATTTCCGCATGATGGCAGTGACTCCCTGTTCGCCGAGGAGTTTAATCAATGCTTTGTTCTTCGGTAACGCCCGGTAAGCCCGGTAAAGGCAAAGACCAGCCTCATCTTCTTTTTTCTCGGCTAGCAATTTGCGTGCATCGGAGATCAGCGTATTTACATAATCCCGCTGAGCCTTCATCAGAAGTTCTACTTTCGGTTTGTAGATGTCGAATTCATGATGTTCTCCTCTTGGTGTAGGTCCTGAAATGATCAGGGGTGTTCGCGCATCATCAATTAAGACAGAATCCACCTCATCGACGATGGCGTAATGGTGCCCGCGTTGTACCATATCTTCGCTGGCACGAGCCATGTTGTCCCGGAGATAATCAAAACCAAATTCGTTATTTGTCCCGTAGGTGATGTCGGCGAGGTAAGCTTCCCTGCGGGCGACAGAATTGGGTTCGTGTTTGTCGATACAATCCACAGTCAGCCCGAGGAACTCAAACAACGGAGCATTCCATTCTGAGTCACGTTTTGCAAGGTAGTCGTTCACTGTAACAATATGTACACCGCGTCCCGCCAGTGCATTCAGGTAAATCGGGAGTGTGGCAACAAGGGTTTTACCTTCACCGGTTGCCATCTCGGAAATTTTGCCCTCGTGAAGCACGATACCACCAATCAGCTGAACATCGTAATGCACCATGCTCCAGGTGATCATGTTCCCGGCTGCGACCCAGGAGTTTTTATAAATGGCCTGGTCGCCCTGGATTGTTACGTTATCCTTTTTGGTGGCAAGCATCCGGTCGATATCGTTGGCTGTAGCAGAAAGCGTTTCATTCTCGGTGAACCGTTTTGCTGTTTCTTTCACCACCGCAAATGCTTCCGGAAGAATTTCTTTTAGAATATCTTCAGTCAGTTTATTCCGGTCTTTTTTGAGTTGATCGATTTTACGGTACAGATCTTCCTTCAGGTGTAATTCCAGATCCGGATCATTTTCCGCCTGCTGTTCGAGAGCAGAAATCTCTGCATCCGTTTCTTTCAGGAATTCAGCTATTTTGTAACGAAACTCGTGTGTCTTCGCACGCAATTGATCGTTGGTTAAGGAAGCCATTCCCTGGAAAGCAGCTTTTGTCTGCATCACCAAGGGCATGATTTCTTTCAAATCACGGTCACTTTTGCTCCCGAAGAATTTAGTCAGGGCTTTATTGAAAATTCCAATCATAATTGTAAAAGAAATAAGGGTCACAAAAGTACTCTTTATTTAAGAGATAATGAAGTATGTCATTTTCATGTAAATAAGGCACTTACGAGTTGATTACTGCTTGCGGATCCCGTTCTTTTAGTATTTTTGAAAAGCAGGTCTTTAAACCTGATCTATCCAGATGAAAAAAAACTATCCGATTTTACTGTTTTTCAGTTGGGCTTTATTCCATGGAATGGCAAATGCACAGCCCTGGATGAAGCAAACGTTACCCTCCTCCAGGCAGGAACCCCGCAAACCAAATTTTTCTGATATCAGCGGGAAATTCAATGCGTATTGGAATGACAGAAAAATTTCTCTCCGTGATGAAGAAAATGCAGATGAAGGGGGGTATCAGCAGTTCAAACGGTGGGAATGGTTTACGAAACAAAGAACGTTCCCGAGTGGTGAGTTTTTTAGTCCGTATATTCTTTTGCGTGAATACAAAAAATACCAGCAACAACATGCGTCTGCACTGGCACGAACAGCGTCTCCCAACTGGAGTTTCATCGGCCCTGCTGTTGTTCCCGGTGGCGGAGGTGGGGCAGGCCGGGTGAATGTGATCCGTTTTGATCCGATCAACCCGCAGACGATGTATCTGGGAGCAGCTTGCGGGGGGATATGGAAATCTGTGGATGGCGGACAAACATGGTCTACGAATACTGATCTTCTCCCGGCATTGAGTATCGCGGATATGGCCATCAACCCCAGGAATCCGGATACAATGTATGTCGCGACCGGTGACGGCTATGGGTATGAATACCTCAATGATTTTTGGGGAGGTACCTATAGTGCAGGAGTTTTAATTTCTACGGACCGCGGTGTGACCTGGAATTCAACCGGGCTTGTATATTCTCAGTCGCAGACAGATATCATCCAGCGCATCGTTGTCAATCCGGTGCATCCGGAAGTCGTGATGATAGCCACCCGGAATGGAATTTTCAGATCCGGTAACGGAGGCGCATCCTGGAATATGGTTGCATCGGATCATTTTTATGACATTGAGTTCAATACATCGAATCCGGACATTGTTTACGCCACAGACGAAACATCGCTGCATCGTTCACTCGACGGAGGACAAACCTGGTCCCAACTTGCCCAGGGATTGTGTACCGGACGAATTTCAATAGCCACCACTGCGGCAAATCCGGATGTAATTTATGCCCTTTGCGAATACGGAACATTCATGCGGTCGGATGACGGAGGTGTGACGTTCAATCAGCTGGCTTCGCCCCAGACAACTTTTTATGGTTATTATGATTGTGTGCTGGCTGCCTCACAAGTGGATGAAATGACTGTGTATTGCGGTGGAGTAGGCGTCACCAAATCGGTGGATGGCGGAGTTTCCTGGCAATCTGCATCCAATACCGGAGGAGGAAATGACTATGTACATGCCGATAATCATTTCATCGATTTTTATCCGGGAAGCAATTCCAGGGTATTTTCCGGAAACGACGGTGGAATTTTTATGACCGATGATGGGGGAAGCAACTGGACAGACCTGAGCAATACGCTTGGTATTAAACAGTATTACAGGATGAGTCAGTCTGCCAGCGACCCTTACCTTATTTATGCCGGAGCGCAGGACAATGGAACCGACCGGTTGTCAAACGGTGTATGGACTCCGGTATATGGAGCGGATGGCATGGAATGCATTGTCGATTATTCCAATGACAACAATGTCTATGTTTCGTATCAGAATGGCGGAATACAAAAATCGACAGATGGGGGAAATACATTTACCTACATTTCTCCTTCCAGCGGCGCCTGGGTGACACCTTATATCATTGATCCGGTCAACCCGCAAACTTTGTATGGAGGTTTTTACGATGTGCAAAAATCAACCAACGGCGGTTTAA
>DAORHY010000275.1:0-5044 GCA_035438225.1 Bacteroidia bacterium | reverse complement strand
ACCAATGATGATGCAAATGACAGGTACGCGAAGTTTAGACATTTCATATAGATTGCGTGCAATAGCTTCTCCTTGTCCGCGTTCTTCGGCCTCGAGTCCCGGATACGCACCCGGAGTATCGATAAATGTAATCACGGGCTTATTGAATTTCTCTGCCAGCTTCATCAGGCGCAGTGCCTTACGGTAACCTTCCGGATTGGCCATGCCGAAATTTCGGTATTGCCGTTGTTTGGTTGTAGATCCTTTTTGCTGGCCAATGATCATCACCGACTGATCATCGATAAATCCGAACCCTCCGATTATGGCTTTGTCATCTTTCACCGTTCTGTCTCCAAATAATTCAACAAAGTTTTTATCCGTGATTGCATCAATATAAGCGAGGGTATAGGGTCGGTCGGGGTGACGGGACAGCTGGACACGTTGCCAGGGTGTCAGATCCGAATAAAGTGTTTTCCGGGTTTCTTCCAGTTTCAGCTCCAGCTGGCGTACAGCAACACTCACGTCAACTTTGCTTTTTTCACCGATCTGCTTTTGCTTTTCGATCTGATCGAGCAGATCGGAAACCGGTTTTTCAAAGTCAAGAAAATTCATGTGGATTCTGTTTTTGGATTGGCTGCAAGATAGGAAAGCTCCTCAAAATTCAAGCAGATTCGGGTAAGGCGAAATCCACAACGCCTGATGTTGAAAATAATCTCCGAATTTCCCTTTACAGTGCGGATTGATTGTTTTGAAAATCGAACAAAAGTCTCTAATAATCAATCGATAAAGAAAGCTTATCGGTCGTAAAGGAACAAGACATTGAGTATCGAATCGTTTGCGGACAAGGTGTATTTTTCACTGAAATTTCCTCCATCGAGGACCCTGACAATATTATTTTCACTCAGAAAGAATTCGTTCAGCAGTGGATCGTATTCAATTCCCTGTATGGGAGCAAAGGTGAGTGGTGAAAGAGCATTCTGGTCATAATCATACCGGTACAACCCGACAGATGTAGCGATATAATAGACCGTATTCCGGTACTGGTAAACTGCATTGATCTGATAATTTCCAAACGTCCGGATAAGCTGAATATTGTTATTCAGCCGGTTGTATTTTTCAAGGACTGCGCTGCCGTTTTTTTGACCGAAAAGGAAAAGTTCATCGGAAGATTTTTCAAACATCCTGATAATATCCAGATCCAGGGTAATGATCTGGTTCGAATTTCCACCTGGGAAAAAATACTGTTCAAGACGATTTTGCTGTGCACCGGAATAATAATTTTCCACATACACATAGTCCAGAGTCTTGAGCAATGCCGCCGGCCTCGCATAACCTGACTGTAAAGCCTCGAACTGGCGAATTCCGTTACGATCATAAGCACGGATATTGCCGTCATAGAAAGAGATGTAGTTGAGATTGTCATTAAAATGGAGATACTGAAATGTTGGCGGACCCATTGGAGTATTTGGAGGAATGGAATTAATCAGTGCGGCAGTATTCGCATCGATAAAAGTGAGTCCGCCTGTAGTTTGTCCAAGGACATACAACACCTGGTCCCTGGACCCTATACTGCTTCCGGTGTAATCGGAAGGAAGGCTTAGAAAAGGCTGCAACTGGTTGAAGGAGTCAGTCTTGTTGATCTGGATGTATCCGGAAGTGCCTTTGCTAAGCACAAAAACGGATTTTCTGAACTGAGGAAGAGCCAGAATGTAAATTTCCCGATATGCATATGCAGTGTTGCGACCATCCGAAGCGGTGACACTGATAAGATAAGTACCGGAAGTAAGTTGTGGATTTTGAAGTATGTAATTCACCGACAAATTGAACTCAGCAGTACTTGGTTCCAAAATCAACGCATTGCTGACCGGCACAAAATTGATGGATAATAACTGGACTGTCACTTTCTGTATTGTATTATTGTCAGTGATCCTGGCCTGAACCAAGATCGTGTCGGCAGGACTGACAGTAATCTGTGAAGCCGGTTTTTCGAGTACAATCACAGGATCAATTTCATCTTCTTTTTTACAGGAATAACACAAAAGGACCAGGCATCCTGTAGAGAGAATCAGGCGGAAGGAAAAAAATTTCTTAATGCGTTCAATACCAGGAATCATGAATTTCGATGCTTATTATTCCAGTGAATTCAGGGTATTCTATTTTTCAGATTCCTGAATTGATTTTTTAAGAGACCATGATTTACACAATAAATATTTTTTCACTTGAAAACCAAAGCCTTATTTATCGGTATTTTGGAGAATGATTTTCAAAGATATTTAGTTATCAACAATCTTTTTCAAAGATTGCGTTTTAATTAGCTTCGCAACCCTTTTGGGAAAATTTAAGAACATTAGAATCGGCAAGGAATCGATTCAGTATATTTGGGATAATCATGGCAGATTTCGGGGAAACAGTAAACACCGGTGAATCCACGGCAAGGAAACGTAGTGTACAGGGGAGTAAGTCGGCATATGCTACTTTCCAGGCACAGCATTTCGGCAAGATGCCGCCGCAGGCAGTGGATCTGGAAGAAGCAGTTCTGGGAGCTCTGATGTTGGAGAAAGATGCGCTGACATCGGTAATCGACATTCTCAATCCCGAGTCATTTTACAAAGATTCCCACCGGATGATTTTCCAATCTATCCGCCGGTTGTTTGAACGTTCGGAACCGATTGATATTCTCACCGTCACCAACGATCTGAAGAGAAGCGGGGAGCTGGACCTCGTCGGTGGGCCTTTTTACATTACCCAGCTCACAAACCGGGTTGCGTCCGCAGCGAATATTGAATTTCACTCACGGATCATTCTTCAAAAGCATATCCAGCGCGAGCTGATTCGTATTTCATCTGAAACAATCAAAGACGCATTTGAAGATTCAAGTGATGTATTCCAGTTGCTGGATCGTGCAGAAAAAAACCTGTTCGATATTGCCCAGGGAAATATCCGCCGGAATTTCCAGGATATGAGTACAATGGTAAGTGATGCATTCAAACAAATTGAAGCTGCAAAGAAGCATGGCACAGGTGTAACCGGAGTTCAATCCGGTTTCACGGATCTTGATCGTATTACCTCCGGATGGCAGCGAAGTGACCTGATTATTGTTGCAGCCCGTCCGGGTATGGGTAAAACGGCATTTGTATTGTCGCTGGCAAGAAATGCAGCGATATCATTTAACCGGCCAGTGGCTGTGTTTTCTCTGGAAATGTCCTCAGTGCAATTGGTACAGCGGATGATTTCCTCGGAAACCGGTATTGCCTCCGACAAGCTGCGCAAAGGATCGCTGGATACTACAGAATGGCAGAAGCTGGTAAGCATGACGGGCAAGTTATCCGAATCGCCGATTTATATTGATGATTCTCCTGCGCTCTCGGTCTTTGACTTGCGCTCCAAATGCAGGCGATTAAAGGCCATGCACAACATCGATCTGATTATTGTAGATTACCTGCAGTTGATGCGTGCGGATGTAGATACCAAGAGTGGCAACCGGGAACAGGAAATCAGTACGATTTCCCGTTCACTCAAAGCAATTGCCAAGGAATTGAACGTACCGATCATTGCGCTCTCACAGCTGAGCCGGATGGTGGAAAACAGGGGAGGAAGCAAGCGTCCTCAACTCAGCGACCTCCGGGAATCCGGAGCGATCGAGCAGGATGCGGATATGGTTACGTTTATTTACCGTCCGGAATATTACGGGATTGAATTTGACGAGGACAATAATCCAACGAAGGGAACAGCGGAAATAATTATCGCCAAGCACAGGAATGGTGCGCTGGATACAGTGAAATTGAAATTCATCAACCACCTTGCGAAGTTCACGGATTTGGAATCTACAGATTTTGATTCCCTTCCCGGCGGCAGCGTTACGGATTATCCAAACAACCGGATCATTGTCAGTTCGAGAATGAATGACATGGCGGAAGACACTCCGTTCTGAGCAAGTCTTCAGCGGTAAATTAGTGCCGGCTTTCTTCCTCTTCCAATAATTGCTTTTCGTAGAGTTCAGTGTACATGCCTCTTTTCTCCATCAGGCTTTGATGATTACCGTGTTCGATAATCCGGCCGTTGTCAAGTACAATGATCTGGTCAGCATGCTTAACGCTGGAGACACGGTGAGAAATGATTACCGATGTTCTTCCCTGCATGATTCCTTTGAGGTTGTTGAGGATTTGTTCTTCAGTATGGGTATCCACAGCACTCAGACAATCATCGAACAGGAGAATTTTCGGACGTTTGATGATGGCCCTTGCAATGGAAACGCGTTGTTTTTGTCCACCGGATAAAGTGATGCCGCGTTCACCGATAAAAGTTTCGTAGGCTTTTGGAAACGACTGAATGTTCTGATGGATGACAGCATCTTCTGCTGCCTGGATGATCAGGGATTTCCGTTTGTTTTCCGGAAGCTCATCCGTTAAACCGAAGGCGATGTTGTTTGCAATCGTGTCACTGAACAAAAAGACATCCTGGGGAACATAGCCTATTTGCCGGCGCAGGGAAGAAAGAGAAAGTTCGTTGATTTTCCTCCCGTCGATCCGGATATTTCCGGATGTGGCATCGTACATTCGGCCAATGAGGTTGGCAATGGTTGATTTACCTGACCCGGTTTTTCCAAGAATGGCCAGCGATTTTCCGGGCTCCACTACGAATGATACATCATCCAGGGCTTTGATGCCGGAATCGGGATAGATGAAGGAGACACGGTCAAATTCTATTTTCCCTTCAATCTTTGTGTCCTTTTCAGTTTGGGAAATGATGTCAGGAACAGTATGGAGAAACTCATTGATCCTTTCCTGTGAGGCGGCAGCCCTTTGAATAATCGAAGTTACCCAGCCAAGGGAAGCCACCGGCCATGTTAGCATATTTACATAAATAATAAACTCTGCAATATTCCCGGTGGTCGCTCTTCCGGCGATCACTTCTTTTCCTCCGATGTACACGGTTAATAAGGTGCTGAGGCCGACCAGAAGCAACATCAATGGATAGAAGAAAGAGTTCACCCGTACCAGGCTCATATTTTTATTCTGATAGTCGAGGCTTTCTTTTGCGAATTCATTTGTCGAAGCCTCTTCAC
>DAORHY010000274.1:0-5054 GCA_035438225.1 Bacteroidia bacterium | reverse complement strand
GACGTAAGGACCCAATTGCCAGGGCGAGGTTGAAACCCATACCCGTCGCTTTTCCTGCTCAAAAATGATGGAATGGTGTGCGTTCAGTTGGTTGACAGCTTTCTCCTTTCCCATGCAGAGATCCGCGTTTTTTAGTCCCTGCCGGTTTCTTATGATTTCTGCTGTCCGCTGAACTGTATTCGTATCATCAGTATTCAGCAATTCCAGTACCCTGTTGTAGCGATAAACAGAAGCACTCTTTTCCATTTGTTCCGTGTTGGGGGCAGATCCACGGAGGAGTTCACTTTGAAAATGATTTGCACAAACTATAAAGTCCTTTCCCGGGTCAACCATGCCGAGCGATTCCGGTGTTTTCTCGATGATCACTGCCTTTCGGTCTTCTGCAGAAACTATCAGGAAGGATTCCGAGACAAACATTTTGCGTTTACCGGCAATCGCGTAGGCTTCATTGATGTTTTTCGCATACTGAAGAATTTCTCTCGCAACCAGGGAAACCGGTGTTGCAGAAGCTGAGGGTATTCCCGATTTCGCCGCATTAATTGTAACCGCCAGCCCGTGTTCATTCATACCGGAAACCGCCCCGATGAATCCGCCCCAGGTGACCGTCATAAATTTATACCCCTGGTCTGGTTTTTCGAAGGCTACAATTTTATCCTGTGCGAACGCATCGCCGACATAGAAATCAAAATTTCTTCCTGCAATCAGGGTTCCTCCCTCTGACTTCGGCCCCCAGGTGGCAAAAGACGTACAACCGACCAACGCCATACTCTGCAACGCATGCCCGATATCGTGCGCGGCATGGTAATTTAGTATACGCTGATAGTTAGATCCAATGTATTGATATTGAGCGGAAGCGGATTCGGAAATGCCGTAGATCTCTTCCTT
Source organism: Bacteroidia bacterium (assembly GCA_035438225.1). Lineage (GTDB taxonomy): Bacteria > Bacteroidota > Bacteroidia > AKYH767-A > 2013-40CM-41-45 > JADKJP01. The sequence continues at coordinate 4,169 of DAORHY010000274.1, read as the reverse complement.
GTCCTCTGTCGTCACATTCTCCGCAAGGTGACGGTTGAACCAGCCCACAAAATATTTCAGAAAATTCAGATAAAAACCGGATGGAATCATTTTCCGGATTTGCGCATTGAAATGATCTTCCTGGCGAACAACCAGTTCACGGCTCAATTTTCCGTTGATCACACCACGCTCAAAAGGTTTTCCTTCCGTGTACATTTCATACAAGCCACTATTGCTCCTGCGGAACCAACTGTTTCCAATTGTATAAAAGCCCGGGCTCGGTTCCATCCGTTGCAATTGCAATGCACTTCTGTCGGCAACTTCCGGCGGATAGACGATGGCAACACAATAGAGATAAACAGCTCCAGAAACCAACAGGAGCACAATCCCTGCCAGCAATAAAAACCACCACCGTTTATACCAATTCTTTTTATGCATTCTTAATCCTCCTCACCAATTCTTCGATTCCGATAAACGCAGCACTTGTGATCAGTCCGCTCATTGCCGTACCGAGTACTCCATGAAGGTTCAGGTTCTGACCCGTGAGGTATAAATTCGGCATTTTTGTGCGCGGGGAGATGAATGTCTTCAGCGGATGCTGGTAATCCTTGGAAACACCATACAACGATCCGTCGTCATTCCCGATATAATCTCTGTACGACAGCGGTGTCGCTGCGTAATAGGATTTTACACAGTCCCGGATACCGGGAAATTTCTTTTCAACACTTTCCAGTAAAATTTCCGACTTCCGCTTCTTGAAGGCTTCGTAATCCTCTCCCCTGTTCTCTTCATGCGAGGTTGTGTTGAACGTGTTCGCCCATTTTTCGACCTCTGAAAAATGCATGTAGGCAAGCAGCGTCATGCCTTCGGCATACCCGGGTGACCGGGAATATGCATGCACAAAGATCGCATATCCCCTGGGCCAGTCTTCTTCAGTATAGTCCATACCCGTCCATACTGCACCTTCTTTGTGAGAATAATAATTGTATTTAAAATACCGGAATGTATTTTTCTTAAAAACCACATTGAGTGTAAAACAGGAAATCGAATTTTCCAGACTCTTCATCCTGTTCCGGTAAGCCTTCTTGATCACATCCGATACCGTCATCTCCATTGTCTTCGTCGGGTGAAGATTGGAAATAAAATGATCGGCGAAGACGTTGCTTCCATCTGACAATTCCACATGGGTGATTTTCCCTCCTTCTTCGACAAACTTTTTTACTTCGGTATTCCTGAAAATCTCACCGCCATATTCGCGTATGGATTTCCCCAGCAATCGGCCAATCTGTGAACCACCATCCACACATTTCCAGGAACTTTCAATATAACTGTTCAGAATCAGTGCATGCACATAAAACGGTGTCTTGTCTGCTACACCTGCATAGAGTGCATTGTTTCCTGCGAGAACTTCCTGCAGGCGCTTATTCTTTGTAATGGATTCAATGTATCCCCTGGTGTCAAGCTCCAATACCCCTGCTTTTTCATTGTAAAACTCCCCCGTTCGCAAATTGTAGAGTGGAAATTTGCCGCAGATTTCTTTTATTTTGTCGCAATAGGTTCGGAGGGCTTGCTCTTCGTCGGGAAAATGGACTAGTAGTTTAGCAATAAAATTCTCATAACCCTGTGCCAGATCATATTCAACCGGATCGCCTTCGAAAATAATTTTATCAAAACAGTCATTGTCCATCCGTTGCAACTTCAACTTGCCGATCAATCCCAGGTACTTGAAAATCTGATAAAGATTTTGGCCGGGATCGAGTCCGCCAAGATAGTGTACGCCCGAATCAAAAATTACCTTGTCCCGTGAATAAGTCTGCAAGCAACCGCCCAATTGCTTATTCTTCTCCAACACACAAACCTTGTAACCTTCCTTCGACAAAATCGCTCCACACACAAGGCCACCCATACCGCTGCCGACAATCAGGATATCGTATTTTTTATTGGATGGATGCATGGCTTGGTTGTTGGTTGTTGGTTTCTGGTTGTTGGTCAGCGAAAGCTATTGAATCAGTTTTATCATTTTAATTAATACAAGGTCCTGTGTAAATTCAATACAATATCCCTTGGTGCTCTCTGTGAAACCTTAGCGACTTTCGTGTTACAATATTGTTTAAACGTTTTTTGATCATCGTTCTGTAATTTCTATGAAAGAATGAAACCCAACCAAAAGAAATCCACTTTATCATCCACCCACCCGCACCAACAACCAACTACCAACAACTACCAACTACCATCAACTAACAACTAACAACTAACAACTAACAACTAACAACTAACAACTAACAACTAAAATCTAACACCTAACTCCGCCGAAGCACAAACACAACATTCGACGTCAACCGTGTAGTATCAAGTTCTTTCACCACCATATCAAACTGCGATGCCAGATCGTGAATCATACTGGCAGACAAGAACGACAAACCGGCACTGCTCGTCTTATTAAATGAAAACACTTTCGTCGATAAGAACTCGGTCAGCTTGGTTCCCTTATGGCGCTTCACAAGCTCGGTATTGCCATCGCGAATGATCAGTGTTCCATCCGGATTCAGACTTTGGATACAGTTGATGATTGTTTGCTTCTGCTGCTCCGGCTGCAGGTAATGCAACACATCCGCGATGATGATCCCGTCATATTTTTCGAAGTTGAATTTCAGAATATCCGCATGCACAAAGTCCAGTCCGGTTTTGCGGCTGTAATTGTGCTGCGCAAGATCCGTTTTCTCTGCGTCGTAGTCAATCCCCACTATCTCTCTCCCAGGCGACAAATAGTTCAACATGTAGGCCATGAAACCGTACCCGCAGCCAATATCCAGAATTTTCCCCTTCGTTGGAAGGTGTTCGTGAAACATCCTGTAATAATCCTCCAGCCTCAGCTTCACTTTCAAGTACCATTCCAGCACCGGGCCCTTGTAAATGTAATTGTAAACAAGTTGTTCCCTGAAATACTCCGGCTGTTCAATCTCCTCACTCAGTTTCTGAAACTCCTCACGGAAATACCTTCCGATTAATTTTGCCTTACTGGAATAAGTTGCACCAAAATTAGTATCCGTTTGTGTTATACGCGGCAAATACTTCAGTGTAATTCTCCCATCTTTCAGAAGGAAATCGTTTTTGGTCATCGTATACCCTGTCCCATGAATAATGATCGGTAAAATATCCAGCTCCAGTTTCTCTGCCAGATAAAATGCTCCTTTGTGGAAGCGTTTAATCACTCCATCCTGCGACCGCGTCCCTTCCGGAAACACGACAATCGAATATCCCTGTTTCACCCTGTCTGCCAGTTGGGCAACGCTGTCCTCGGCTCCTTCCATCACCGGATAATAATCCGCCATGCGTACTGCAGCACCAAATACAGGGGAGTTCCAGACCCAACTGTTCGTCAACAATACAACTCTCGGGGAGAGCATCACCGTTGACAGAATATCGAGGAAACTCTGGTGATTGCAAATGATTACCGCAGGCTTGTCGAGTTTTTCACCAAGCGGATTGATGATCTTTTTCTTCACATTCCCCATTATGTACATCATACTCCATGTGAACTTTGCCATGGTCCAATGGTACATGTGTTTGCCTCTCTCTTTTCCAAATGGCCATATTTTTACAAGAAAAAATCCAAGTACGGTTAACAGGACACTACCGAACACAAAATAGGAAAATGCAAAAGCCGATAACAGGAATCCTCTCAATGTCCATGGAAATTTCCCGGCTTTCGTACGTTTCGTGATCAATACATTGAAGAGGAAAGGAATCAGGATAAAAGAAATCAGTACAACACAGAACATCCCGATAATGGAAATAATCGCTATGGATTTCAGTGCAGGATGTTTGGCAAAAATCAATACGCCCAAACCAGCGACTGTCGTAATCGCAGAAAGAAGAATCGAAGATTTGTAGCTGGTTAAATTTTTCTTTCCAGTTTTGTATTCCTGCAACAGTCCGTCCATGATGAACAAACTGTAATCATCACCCAAACCAAAAATCAAAGCGGAAAGAATAATGTTGATGATATTGAACTGGATCCCGAAAATTCCCATGATCCCGAGTATCCAGATCCAGGTGATGAACATCGGAATAAAAGAAACCAAAGCCAGTTCAATTCTGCCATAAGTCAGCAACAAGACGATGAAGACCATGATCGAAGTAAGCAAAGCGATTTGTGTGAAATCAGATTGAATGATTTCCACAAAACG
>DAORHY010000273.1:0-5067 GCA_035438225.1 Bacteroidia bacterium | reverse complement strand
AGACATCATTGAACATATCGGTTCACCGGAAGCATTCACTGCTAAAATTCTCGGTGCACTGGTGAAAGCCGGTATCCTTGAATCGCTGACCGGGCCCCATGGCGGTTTTATGATCGATATACACAAGATGAAGAAAATCAACGTTAGCGATATCGTATGTGCCATCGATGGTGATTCCATTTACAATGGCTGTGGATTGGGGCTGGTCGAATGCAACAGCAATCAGCCCTGTCCGATGCATGATCAATTTGTTCAAGTAAGATCACGGTTAAAGAAGATGCTCGAAACCACTTCTGTCTTCGATCTTGCCAACGGCCTTGAATCCGGAAGGGTAACATTGATGCGACGATGATTTAATTTTTCCGATACTTTACTGAAAACAACTATACCCATGAGCAAAGAAAACATTCTCGCCGACATTGAAAAGAAATACGGGCAACAGGGAGAAAATTCCGAGAACTACCTGAAAGGTTTATTGCACGCCAAACCCATCACTTACTGGGATTACGTACAGGTAGACACACTGCTGACGCTTCAAAAGCCCCGTACTGATTTTAAGGATGAAGAAATATTCATCCTGTATCACCAGGTCACCGAGCTCGTTTTGAAAATGATGGTGCATGAAGCCAGGCAATTGGTTGAGGTGGATTTGCCGGAGGATGCATGGATCGACAAAATCAACAGACTCAACCGGTACACCGGTATGCTGATCACGTCTTTTGATGTCATGAAATCGGGAATGAACTATGATGATTACAATACATTCCGCAGCACACTCACTCCGGCAAGCGGATTTCAGAGCGCTCAATTCCGCTTTCTTGAAATTTATTGTACACCGCTGGAGAACCTGGTCAATGAGGAAGGCAGGAAACGGCTAAGCGCCAATCCTTCCGTGGAGGATTGCTTTGAAACTATTTACTGGAAAGACGCGGGCCTGAACAGGCAAACAGGTAAAAAATCCTTAACACTGAGCCTGTTCGAGGAAAAATATCTCGAACAGTTCATTGCACTCGCCAAAAAAGTGAAAGGCAATACCCTTGCGGAAAAAGCAGAACGCTTTTCTGCTCCATCTGAGGCTTTTCTTGCCGGGCTGAAGGGGTTCGACCATCGTTACAACGTGGAATGGCCCATGGTTCATTTGAGCACTGCACAGCATTACCTCGACAGCAAAGGAGAAACCAAAGCTGCCACGGGAGGAAGTGAATGGAAAAAGTACCTACACCCTAAATTTCAACAACGAAAATTCTTCCCTTTTCTCTGGTCGGATAATGAAAAAAAGAACTGGGGCGCTGGATCCTGAAATCAATTCGTATGCTTCCGTCAGCTGTAATTTTTGTGAAGAGGGCAACTTTTTCTTTTAAAGTATGTAAACAGCTGCGATGGTGTGTGTAGTCGCGTCAGGAAGGGATCGAGAACTTCGGTTGAGGTAATTGAATAATTAAAGCACGTTTCATTGAAATTGAGATTTGAGTGTGTTGAGAAATTGGTTCATCATCCCTGAGGAATACGGTATATTTATTTTATATTTGAAACGAACAGTGTATTCTGTAGTTTTTAAATAAGAGAATGACATTCGAAAAGCCACTATGAAATTATTCAAATTGATTTTCACAATGTTTTTCCTGGTCTTATTTTCTTCTTTTATCCAAAAAGAAAAAAGGGTGCTGAATGCGGAATATATTGAAAAGTCTGTCGTAAAGATTTCCGGTAATTTATATGCCTCCAGATTTGAGACCGACAATTGGCTGTACCGTCAGTTTATCAGTGACCTTACAGTAAACCGCAGGAAGGAAGAGCTGGCAATAGCACGTGTGGATTCCCAAGGGTGGCTGAAGCAGCCGGTGTACATTGCTTCCCTGGTAAAGTTGTACCATACCGATAAAGAATACGATGATTTCCCTGTTGTAAATATTTCTCATGAAGCCGCAGTTTTGTTTTGCAGCTGGCTGAGCGATAAATACAATTCATTTCCCGACAGGAAATATAAAAAGTGTGTCATCCGTTTGCCCCAGGAATCGGAATGGATGGCGGCAGCCAAAGGAAAGAATCCTGCATCTTTATTTCCGACTGGCTTGAGCCTCAAAAACCGGGACAGCATTCCAATGGCGAATTACAGACGCACGGACCGTCAGGTTCAAAAAAATCCCAACCTGCCTGATCCGGGAGATATTCTCATGCTTGCCCCCGTGAAATCGTACTGGCCCTGTTCCTTTGGTATTTACAACATGGCAGGCAATGCTGCAGAAATGATCTCCAATAAAGGAATTACAAAGGGCGGAGGATTTATCGATTCTGAAAACGCCTTGTTTCTGGATGCGCAGGGAGTCATGGAATCACCAGGCAGCCAGATTGGATTTCGCTATTTTCTGGAAGTGCTTTCACAGTAATGCAGTAGCAAAACCCGAAAGCGGTATCCGGATGTGCCCGGTATTTGCCGGTTCAATACAATCGGCTTAACAGCTGTCTGGTTATCCTGTTTTTTATACCTTTAGCAGCAATCCCAATCGTTTTATTCCTCTTCAGGACACGAGGGCCTCTCGTGCAATAGATCTTCGGCGCAGCATGTTGTTCAACTCACTGGAATATACATTCTTTCTTCCGGTACTGTTTTTCATTTACAGTTTTCTTATACGAAAATCCATTCGTGCACAGAACATCTTCCTGCTTGCAGCAAGTTATTTTTTCTACGCTTGTTGGGACTGGCGATTTCTTTTTCTCCTGGCGTTTTCCACAGGACTTGATTTTTATACGGGGAGTAAAATTTTCCGGGCCAGGGACCAGCAGAGCCGTAAAATGTGGCTAACAGTGAGTGTTGCCATCAACCTCGGATTTTTGGGCGTTTTTAAATACTACAATTTTTTTATTGAAAACTTTTCCGCTGTTGTGCAGTCTGTAGGACTGAACCCGCATTTGTCAAGTCTCAGCATTATTCTTCCTGTTGGTATTTCTTTCTACACATTCCACGGACTTTCGTACGTGTTTGATATATACAACCGGAAGATAGAGCCCTGCAGGAGCCTTGTGAATTATTCTTTGTTTGTCGGATTTTTTCCTCTCCTCGTCGCCGGACCGATCGAGCGGGCAACACACCTTTTGCCGCAGATTGAAAAATCAAGAGCGTTCAACTATGCGAAAGCGGTGGATGGTTTGAAACAGATCCTGTGGGGATTGTTTAAAAAAGTAGTGATAGCTGACAATTGCGCCCACTATTCAAACCTGATATTCAATCATTCTTCGGATTACTCAGGCAGCACCCTGTTGCTCGGAGCCGTATTTTTTGCTTTTCAGATTTACGGAGATTTCTCCGGCTATTCCGACATTGCACTGGGTACAGCAAGGCTGCTGGGAATTGAACTTTTACGAAATTTTGCTTTCCCGTATTTTTCAAGGGACATTGCAGAGTTCTGGAGACGTTGGCACATTTCACTGACAACGTGGTTCAGGGATTACCTCTACATTCCATTGGGCGGAAGTCGTTGCGGAAAAGGAATGACGGTCCGCAACATCTTTATAATATTTCTCATCAGCGGGTTCTGGCACGGAGCCAACTGGACTTTTATTGTTTGGGGTTTCCTGAATGCTTTGTATATTTTGCCTTCAATAGTGCTTGGAAAAAACAGGGAACACCTCGGGATTGTTGCTGACGGCCATGCTTTACCGGACTTCAGGGACTTCATGAACATATTGATCACGTTCGGGCTGACCGTATTTGCATGGATATTTTTCAGGGCTGAAAATCTTGGACATGCTTTTGGAATCATTGCAGAGATATTTTCTCCTTCGTTGTTTTCCAAACCCCAGTTTCTACCCTGGATTCCGTTTTTACTGATCGCAACTTTTATTTGTATCGAATGGAGTGGAAGAAGGAATGCCTATGCTATTGAATCAACAGGACAGAACTGGAACCGGGCGCTGCGCTGGACATTCTATTACACTCTCGTGCTGGCCATTTTCCTTTTGAAGCCTGCCGAAGATCAACCCTTTATTTATTTTCAATTCTGATCCATGATGCACAGGTTTTATCTTCAGACTTCACTTTTTATATTTATTTCAGTATTGGCCCTGATTGTTATGGGCATACGAATTGAAAAAAAGGATCCTGCGGATTATCTTTCTTCCATCATCGACAAACACAAACGTTTGGAAAGCCTGGAATCACCACGTTTGATTTTGTCCGGTGGATCGAATCTTGCATTTGGTATCGACAGCAGGCGCATGGAAGAGGAATTGAAAATTCCTGTTGTCAACCTGGGTCTGCATGCCGGGCTGGGCCTGGAGTTTATTCTGAATGAATTGTCGGCGGAAATGAAGAACGGGGACAAGGTGATTATTTCACTGGAATATTATCTTTCAAAAGCAGGTGAATACCAGCTGAAACACAAAGCAGCAGAATATCTTCCGGGTGCTGGAAACTATTTTTCGCAGAGTATTTTTGGTGACATCCGGTATGCGGTAGAGCGAAAAAGAAATGCGCTGAAAGATAATTTTATCTATGTGAAAAATGGGCTATTATCAATCGCCGGACGGGCTTCGGAAAATACTTTGCGAACAAATGTCTACAGGCGCGATTGTTTCAATGAATACGGGGATGTGGTTTGCCATTTGAACGAAAAAAGCACTGTCCGGACGGATGACATTGATCCTTTTGTTTATTCTGAATACGAAGGAATATCCTTGTTGAATGAATTTTACCGGAAAGCGAAGAAATTAAATGTCAGGGTGTATTTTATGTATCCTAACCTTCCGGTTTCCGTGTACCGCGAGAATATTGATTGCATAGGAAAATACACAGGAGATATTTCGACAAAGCTGGAGATGCCGGTTTTGAATGCCCCCTTTGATTTTGTTTACAATGATTCACTTTTTTATGATACAGTATATCATTTGAATGGACCAGGGAGGCAGAAACGTACATCGGATATGATTCGGCTCATACAGAAAGCGGGCATTTTCGAAAAGATGAAGAGTATTCAATACGGGATACAAAATTCCGCCCGGTAAATGAGTTCTTTAGTTGAGGAGGGATGCCGAAGTCAGGTCGAAGTCCTGTGGTGTCGTCGTCTTGAC
>DAORHY010000272.1:0-5083 GCA_035438225.1 Bacteroidia bacterium | reverse complement strand
AGCTCCTGCTTCCTTTTACAGATGGAAGACGACAGTATCGACGGTATCTACAATACTCTTAAAAACTGCGCGAAAATTTCTCAGTCTGCCGGTGGTATCGGTCTGAGCATGCACAACATCCGCGCAACCGGTTCCTATATCCGTGGCACCAACGGTACTTCTAACGGTATCGTCCCGATGTTGCGTGTATTCAACGATACAGCACGTTATGTAGATCAGGGTGGTGGTAAACGCAAAGGTTCATTTGCTATATATCTCGAACCCTGGCATGCTGATATTTTCGATTTTCTTGAATTGAAGAAAAACCACGGCAAGGAAGAACTCCGTGCACGCGATTTGTTTTACGCGTTATGGATCTCGGATTTGTTTATGGAGCGTGTCGAAGCAAATGGCAACTGGAGTCTGTTCTGTCCGAATGAAGCTCCGGGACTCGACGAATGTTACGGAGAAAATTTCCGTGAACTCTATACCCGTTACGAAAACGAAGGTCGTGCACGCAGAACCGTTCCTGCACAGGAACTCTGGTTTGCAATTCTGGAATCTCAAATTGAAACCGGTACTCCATACATGCTGTACAAAGATGCATGTAACGAGAAAAGCAATCAGAAAAACCTTGGAACAATAAAAAGCTCCAATCTTTGTACGGAAATTCTCGAATACACCTCGGCAGATGAAATAGCTGTTTGCAACCTTGCATCCATTGCATTGCCGCGTTTTGTGATCAATGGAAAATTTGATCACCAGCGTTTGTTTGAGATTACGTATGTGATCACAAAAAACCTCAACAAGGTCATCGATGTAAATTATTATCCTGTAGAAGCCGCCCGTCGCAGCAATTTGCGTCACCGCCCGATCGGCATTGGAGTGCAAGGCCTTGCAGATGCATTCATCCTGATGCGCCTCCCGTTTGAAAGCGAAGGAGCGCGAGAATTGAATAAAGAAATCCACGAGACGATTTACTATGCAGCGATGACCGCATCCAAAGATCTCGCAAAAAAGGATGGACCTTACGAAACCTATGAAGGCTCTCCTGTTTCACAAGGCATTTTCCAATACGACATGTGGAATGTAGCTCCTTCCAATCGTTGGGAATGGGATGTATTGAAAGAGGAAGTGAAAAAATACGGTGTTCGCAATTCTTTATTGCTTGCTCCGATGCCAACTGCAAGTACATCACAGATTCTTGGCAACAATGAATGTTTCGAACCTTATACATCAAACATTTATTCACGCCGTGTATTGAGCGGAGAGTTTCCGATTGTAAATAAACATTTGCTCAAAGATCTTGTGAAGCTCAATCTCTGGGATGAAAATATGAAAAACAAAATCATTGCTGCCAATGGTTCTGTTCAGAACATCCCGGAAATTCCGGACGAGATGAAAGAGATTTACCGTACTGTTTGGGAAATCAAACAACGCTCACTCATCGACATGGCTGCTGATCGCGGTGCATACATTTGTCAGAGTCAGTCATTGAATCTGTTCATCCAGGATGCAAATTTTGCAAAACTCACTTCGATGCATTTCTATGCCTGGAAGAAAGGATTGAAAACAGGAATGTATTACCTGCGTTCCAAATCTGCAGCCGACGCTATTAAATTTACCGTTGACCAAAGCTTCCTCAAACAAAACCAGGACGCTGTTGATGCAGCGAATGTGTTAAACGTAAGTAAAGAAGAAGCCTTCGAACAAATGGCCTGCAGTCTGGATAATCCGGAAGCCTGCGAAGCCTGCGGTAGCTGATAAAATTAACGCTTGCTATAGTATAGCCCTTCCGGATGATGACTGCCGGGAGGGTTTTTTTATGCTTCAAACTTTGCGCCCTTTGCCCCGATGGAAAGAAAATATTTCGCGCAAATTTTTTGGAACGAACTGCTCTCTCTTCTTACTCCCGCCCTGCCCGTGCTCCGCTCGTTCCTCGCTTTGCCCGGGGTTAGATTGCTGAGTGGTTTGCTGCTAAATAGTTTTATTTATAGCTATTGGGCGTTGTGTTTAATGGTGAATGCCGACGAACTATGTTGTTAAAGGCAAAAGGCAAAAATAATTATTTATAGTCTTTGGAGTCATTCGATAGAAATGGGGGTTTCTTTAATTTGGGAATAGGAAGCCACTACAATCATAGATCATGCATCATATAAAGCACTATTCACTATTCACCATTTACCATTCGCTTCATTCCTCGCTGCTCGTGGATGCACTTGATCAAATCAGGTTTCTCATTGTTCAATTCCGGTTTGAGTAAGGATAATTACAGACTATTTACTCTTACTTTTTTTGCTTGTCCAAAAAAAGTAAGCAAAAAACGGACCCCACGAGCACAGACCTTGCATCGTGCTCCGATCTTGAGGACAACGGCTTTTTATTTGTCGATCCAAGGTCCGCGCTGCTCGTGGACGTCCCCGCACGCCGATGCGCAAGTTACTGGCTGAAAATTTTCCTTCTAATAGTATTTTTTTTCTCTTCACACTTCACCATTCACTCTTTACTGCATTCCCTGCTGCTCGTGGACGTCCCAGCACGCCGATGCGCGAGTTAATTTTCTGAAAATTCGCCAGCTGTACTGGATTTATCCCCCAAACGCTTCGACGGATATTCATCCGTTGTCTTTTAATTGTGAGATTTTAATCCACGTTGAATCGATCAACGTGCCAGTATATGTTTAAGTTCATTTTTAACTTTTTGAATAATTCAGGGATTGAAGAAATTATAGCTTGAAGTGGTGATTACCGGAGGGGTCAGGCAGTCGATTTCCAATACATTGGGCAAACCATAATAATTTCTTGCGGAACTAAACAAGTAATCTTGTTCATTGTAGACGATCTTATCCACAACCGGATTTCGATGGATGTAATTTAATTTTTGCCAGGTGACTTTTTCTGTATAGAGCTCAATCGCGTGGTTTTTATCCTGCCAAACTTTGTATTCAGCATTCTTCGGATGAATTTTCGCGGCATATTGAAAACGGTTGAGCAGCCACTCTCTTCTGCTTTCCTTCTCATTTTTTATATGGGTGATTAATGCTTTCGAAGTAAAACGCTTCAGGTCTCGTACAACATCCGACAGCTGAATGGGGATTTTGGTATTTGCGATGATGTGCAGATGACTCGGCATGAGACACCAGCCAAAAATATTTAATCCCTTATTGAGTTGACAGTATTTTAAAGCGTCTACCAATATCATTTTGTGATTAAGACGCGTAAATAAATCGATCCAATCAACAATGGTCATTGTCATGAAATAGGTTTTGTCTTCACGGATATTGTAATGCAACCCTCTTCCCATAAGTGTTCTATTTTTTCACAAAGGAAACAGGCGTTTTCTTTGTGAACGAGGGATGCATGATTTTCTTGCATGGAAGATCCTGCATAGAAGCGGATATACTTGAAACGGGTTGATTCTATGTGAATGCGGAATGGAGATATTTAGCTTCCAGGAGAGAAGGTTTCGGTTGAAAAGCTTTATGAGAGTTTCAATAGAATTTAGAAGTGTGCTCATACGTTGAGCGATTCAAGGTGGATTAACATCCACGGTTAGAATACAACGGATGGATATCCGTCGAAGCGGGTTAGTAGAGCATGTTAGCCCTTTTTCAATCAATTTTAGATCGCAACCGATCTTAGATTTTCTTCATAAATTAGGTGGTCAGTTTGCCGCGAAAAAAGGTGGTCAGTTTCAAACGAAAAGTGGTGGTCAGTTTAGGCGGAATCTCCAATATTATCCTATCTTGAAAATACTTAACTTAACCACGCCACAGCGGCAAGCCCTTAAACGTTATGCGTCAGGCTGTGACACACTACAATATTCAACCCTGACACGTATTTAAAAATTGCATACTCAATAAGTAATTGCCATCACTCAAATAATGAAAAAAATATTAACCTTCTTTTGTTTTATTGCAAGTATGCAAACAGCCTTTGCACAAATAAATAAAACTGTAATTACAAAAGCCGAATTAGCAGCCATTAAAAAACCCTTGGATCGGTTTACTGCCACCATTGCCTATTTAGAAAATATACAACATGAAGAAGTTGATGCTATAGACAGTGCAATTTGTATCGACCTGCAGAAAATGGCAACACAATTAAAAAACGATAGTTTACTTGCAATAAGCTATAATTGGATATCGACCTACTTCCAAACAAAAGGAAAATCAAATGAAGAAATAGAATACCTCTATAAAGCACTGCCATTGGCAGAAAAGTATAACGACAAAAGAAGAATCAGCTCTATCTATTTTGATTTGTCGGCTGCATATAATAGGTTGGACAAAAAAACAGAAGCAATTGAATTTAATAAAAAAGGAGGGGAGAATTTACCAGATAAAACATCTCCAAAATACGATTATATGCTGGTACAATACCAACAACGGATGGCAGGATTTTTCAGAGAAAATAAACAACTCGATTCAGCATTAATTTACGCACAACTTAGCAATCAAACAGCCGAAAAGATAAATACTAATTTAAAAAAGTACCAAACATTATTACAGCTATTTAGGGTGTATAAAGATAAAAATGAACCTGAAATTGCTATGGTATATTTTAAAAAAGCAGAAGTAATTGCACAAAATTTTAAAAGAAACAAAAACAAATTTGATATTCTAGCTATTAAGTATGGGATACTTAAAAGTAATGACAATATTAAAATGGCCAGCGATATTGCTGAAAAAATGTGGCTAATTGCACAACAGGAGCAAAATCAAAATATGATATTAAGAGCAGCTGATATAAAGAGAGATTTATTTGAAAAAACAAATAAACTAGATAGTGCTTATTATTACTCTGTGATTCAATTTAAAACTAACAAATTAGTTTTTGATCAAAATAAGTTGTCTGACATAGAGGCTATGGGGCTTAAAGAGCAGTTGCGTAAATTGGATGAAGCCGCAAAAGAAGAAGAAGTTAAGAAGCAACGCACACAAAACATTCAATACATATTTTTAACCATTGGCATTGTTACATTTCTCATGCTTTTATTTCTGCTAAGCCACAGTATAATCGTAAACGAAAAGTGGATTTCTTTTTTTAGCATTTTAGGTTTATTAATTGTGTTTGAGTTTATCAACTTACTCATACATCCTTTT
>DAORHY010000271.1:0-5087 GCA_035438225.1 Bacteroidia bacterium | reverse complement strand
CGCACGGTTGCCCGCCACCCCCTCAAAGTGGTGCGTCTACCAATTTCGCCACCTGCGCATGATTCATTTTGCTTTGATTATCAGTCAATTGCTTTTTAAAGCGTTGATCAACAATCAACAAAAACTGAGGATAGGGCTGCAAAAGTACAATTTTTCCCGAAATTCAATAGACTCAAGTCGCTTTTTTATTGAAATTACATTTTACAAATTGTAGATGTTTGTTATACAATTGAAGCCAAGAATGTCTTTGCGGGTCTGAATCTGTCCTTTCTTTTTTCTAAAATAACCATGTACGCTACCTTCGATTCAGCTTGTTTCGGGGTATGAATAGCTCAATAATTTTGTAAGGATTGCTATCGTTGTCCCTCATTGCTAGCTTTTTTGTGCCATTGCATGTGCAATTCAAAAAATGATTCGGTAATTCCGCTTCATGTATAAGACAAAATGAAAGGCTTTCTACGCTTTTTTATTCAGCATTAACTGAAAATCAATTCTTCCTGGATTTTTTGGATGAGGAATTACAAAATGTCCGAACAAAATTTACCGAAACCTTACAAGTGTCAGGTGTGCACCATTGAGCCCTGAACTTAGTAGCCATTGGCTTACTATAAGAGTCTGGATTAATATTCAAAATTCGATCTTATGAAAAAGCTATTTACAATGATTGTATTGGCGATGCTGAACCTGGCTGTTGTAATGATTGCCGGAGCCGCCGTGAGTGACTATGCATCTGAACAGGTTTCAATTGCTGTCGGACCTGTTTCAGGGCCAGCAGCTGTTTGCTTAAATCAAACAGGTGTAATGTATTCCGTTGAGTCGGTCGGACCGGCTGTTTATTACGATTGGACAGTTCCGGCAGGGGTGACCATAGTCTCCGGACAAGGCACTTCTTCTATTACAGTTGATTTCACAAATACCTTCGGTGATATTTGTGTAACAGCAGATGACGGCTCGGGCCCGGGTGCGGCAAGTTGTCTAACAACAACCCTTGCTTCGGGAAGGCCATTGACTCCTACCGCAATCAACGGGCCGACAAACACCGTTTGTCCGGGTCACGTATATACTTATTCGGTTGCAGTCGATCCCCTTGCGGCATCGTACAACTGGGTTGTTCCAAATTACATGAGCATCATTGACGGACAGGGTACAAATACAATTAATGTATCTGTAGCAACCGGTTTCGTCTGGGGATACCTGCGGGTTTCAGCTTCCAATTGTCGTGGAACAACAGGCCAATTTACAATCGGCGTGTTTTCTGCTCCGGGACGGCCGGGTGCTGTCACAGGACCTCCTGTGGGCGCTTGTCCGGGGGGTACTTATACGTACTCAATAGCCCCGGTAGTAGGAGCAACCTCGTATACATGGTACGCACCTGCTGGTTGTATCGTTAGTACTCCGGCAGCAAGCGGCAATCCGCTTACGTCAAGCTTAACAAGTGTAGATATTACTTTCCCTGCAGGGTTCACTTACGGTTCATTATTTGTTTCCGCAAACAGCGGTTGTAATTCAAGTCCGCGCCGTGAATTGAAAATACGTTCTGTGCCGCAAAAGCCGGGTGGAATTCATGGGCCTTTTTACGGGGTTTGTGATCTTGCTGCAGTCATGTATTGGGTGGATTCCGTACCGGGAGCCACATCGTACACCTGGAGTTTCACACCGGGTACAAATACTACGATCTCCGGAAATGGTAACGATACTATATATGTTGACTTCAATTCCGGATTTCGTCAGGCTACATTGTGTGTCACTGCTGATAATTCCTGCGGAAGCAGTGTTGCACGTTGTGGAGTGGTTTTCGCACGACCGCAAACTCCCGGTCTGATCGATGGCCCTACGGGTGCATGTAATTCAAATCCACTGATCAGCCAGGCTTTCTATCAGATACAGCCGGTATTTGGAGCGACAGAATACGTCTGGACCGTTCCTCCGGGCGCAACGATACTCATCGGACAGGGTACTACCCAGATCACAGTTGAATATCTCGGAGCAACTTCCGGTAATGTCACTGTTGCTGCACAAAACGATTGCGGTATCAGTCCACCGCGTGTAGTTGGAGTGATTGTAAACCCTTGCCGTACCAGCGGAGACGGATCAACTGTTTCAATCAGTACTGTATCGGTATTCCCAAATCCTGCAAAAGACAAAATCGTTGTCCAGTTTGAAGGTGCAGCAAATGAAAAGTATTCAATTCAGATGTTTGATTTAACAGGCCGTGAAATGTTGGCACTAAACCGCGAATCAATATCCGGACTCAACAATGAAGTTATCGATCTGAACAGATTCTCAAAGGGATTGTATTTCCTTGTTGTGAACCGAAAAGAAGGTCAGGAAAAAATAAAAGTGGTAATCGAGTAAAGAGTGGTTTTTGGTTAGACGAGAGACCCCGTCCAGTACTTGTACTGGCGGGGTTTTCTTTTTCCACTGCTTTTTTTTTCATTAAATTACTGATTTACAGGCGTATTTGTGGCTTCCTGTATCAATTTCTGCCTCTTTTTACTCCAGTGGGATCTGTCATTCGCCATTAAAAAGCAGGATCCTTCCGCTCTATTCAGGACGTTTACCAAACATTCTTGAAGTCCGCAGACTGTCGGTATACATTTGTTTTCATAATCACTCACCTAAAACAAAAAAATATGAGTATTCGAGAAATGCAAAATCTGATCAGCCAAACAGGAATGTTCACTTTCATCGATGGTAATACAGACGAAGGAATGATCGTGTCCCGTTACAACATCCCGGAAGCAAAAATTGAATATTACTTTATTCCTTCAAAAAATGTAATTGCTTATCAATCGGCCCGCTCTCACCATGAACTGGATGCGCACAGGAAGCTTGGGCGACCGGTAAATGAATCAACAATTCTGATGGCACATCTGACTAATTAAAATAATATGAAAAAATTAAGCACCTTCAACTTGATGTTTATTCTGTTCTGCATCGGACTGGCAGTTTTCATCTATCTTCTGGTGCCCCATGAAAACTCAATGGACCCAAGACAAGCTGACAGCTATCAAAGCAGCGGCATGAAACACAATTGAACTTTTTAGAAATAAAAAAGTCCTGCCTGTATCAACACGGCAGGACTTTTTTATTACTGGTACTGATCAGTTATTCAACATTACAGGCATTACAAGCATCAGGATATCCTCATCTTTATTTTCCGGATTCGCAGGGACTAATATCCCGGCCCTGTTCGGAGCTGACATTTCAACGGTTACTTCTTCACAATCCAGATTGCTCAGCATATCTGCCAGGAAACGGGCATTGAAACCGATTTCCATGTCCTCGCCGGAATACTGGCAGCTAAGCCTTTCGTTTGCTTCATTTGCAAAATCCAGATCCTCTGCGCTGATGTGCAGTTCACTGCCGTTAATTTTCAAACGTACCTGGTGTGTGGTTTTATTCGAAAAGATGGAAACCCTTCGTACTGAATTTAAAAGTGCCAGGCGGCTAATCGTGAGTTTATTCGGATTGTCTACCGGAATGACAGCCTCATAATTCGGATACCGCCCGTCGATCAAACGGCAAATGAGAGAAAAGTTTCCGAATTCGAAAAAGGCATTGCTGTCAGTATAACTGATTTTAATTTTTTCTTCAGCATCCGAGATGATGTTCTTGAGCAGGTTCAAAGGCTTTTTCGGAACGATGAATGTGCCTTCCGATTTGGATTTGGAATCCGAACGGCGGTAACGGACCAGTTTGTGTGCGTCCGTTGCGACAAATGTGATTCCATCTTTGCTCAGCTGACAAAACACCCCGGACATCACCGGACGAAGTTCATCACTACCGGTTGCGAACAGGGTTTTTCCAATCGCGTTTTGCATGACGCCTGCAACAATTTCCAGTGATTTTCCACCTTCCATGGCAGGAACTTTCGGATATTCTTCTCCGTCAAAGCCGGTGAGTTTATATTTTCCAAAATCAGATACAATTTCAATTCCGTGTGTTTTATCATCGATGATGAACGTGAGCGGCTGCTCCGGAAATGTTTTTAGAGTTTCCAATAAGATCTTAGCAGGAACTGCAATTTTTCCGCTTTGTTTTCCTTCGATCAGACTGATCTGTGTAGTCATGGTGGATTCAAGATCGGAAGCAGAGATCATGAGCGTTCCTTTCTCTACAACAAAAAGAAAATTATCAAGAATAGGCAAGGGGTTACTGGAATTTAATACTCCACTGATCTGTTGCAGATGCTTTAATAAGGATTGGCTTGATACGATAAATTTCATTGTTTCTGGATAATTTTTTTTTCTGTTCATTCCGAAAAACAATGAATATTCAGTCGGGGTGAACGAAGAAATTGGGTGAAAATGAGCCGGTTTTAGCTCGCCATTTTAGTGCTCACAAACCTAATCCATTCATGCTAAACTGCAAAGAAAAGAACCACGCTGAAACCATAAAATATTAACAAATGCAGATCCATTCCACAGTCCGCATTCTCCTCCTGATTTTGTCAGTTATTTCTTTTCCGGCGCAGTCCGGAATCAAAGTCTGCCGGTGTCCTAAAAATACGATCAAAGGTATAGTGCTGAATTACAACCCATTCGCTTTCCTGTTCAATAAAACCGATCATTCTGTCAACATCATATTTTAAAGGATTGCCGAGTGTATCCTGTTGCGTGAGTGATTTTTCATTGATCGGCATAGGGTAAATGATAACACGACGGTTATTTCCTTGCTTATCCGTAACAGTAACTGTGCAAACAGACGGCGTTTTCGCGAGGGAATCATGCTGCGCTTCAGTCAGCTGATTCTCCCGGCTCTCGTAGTAAAGTGCATTATACAAAGCGAAATAATTATCGACAGCAACTGAATCGACATTTGGTAGTTCACCCTGTCCATTGTTACCGGTAATTTTTATTTTTTCTCCGTTGCGGGCGATGTACAGATTTCTTTCCGGGAACCGGGTATAGTTGATATTTATATTTTGTATTTCTTCGGGGGAATATTTAAAAATAACAGGATCCTTCCAGTCGCTCAATGTCAGGCAATAACGCGGGGTGAGGTAGCCGTTGAATCCCGGTATTTCGGTGATGAACGGAACGCTTGAATTTTCAATCATCATAAATGTTCCCAGAACATCCTGT
>DAORHY010000270.1:0-5090 GCA_035438225.1 Bacteroidia bacterium | reverse complement strand
GGGGCCTACAAGGCTCATTTCACCAGTCAGGACGTTCCACAGCTGGGGGAGCTCATCGATCTTGTATTTCCTTAAAAAAGCGCCGGACCGGGTCACGCGTGGGTCCCGGGATCCGACCGTAATCATGCCCCGTTTCTCTGCATTCAGCCCCATTGTCCTGAATTTGTAAAGAACAAAGTCTTTATTGCCCTTACCGACTCTTTTCTGCCGGTAAATGACCGGACCATTCGAATCCAAAGCAATCCAAACACTCACCAGCAGGAAAACCGGGAAAAGCAGAATTAATCCTGCCAATGAAAAAATAACATCAGAAATTCGGATCATCAATTTATTCATTCCTGTCCGGCAGCAACAATCATTTGATTTGGCCCAGCTGTATCCAGGAAGCTATGTCATCAATTACGGACGATGCAACATTTCCTTTCTGCGCATATTCTGCCGGAGTACTTACCCCTTCACCTTCGATGAAGAAATGATTCAGCTTTGGATAAGTTTTGAACCGGGCATTCTTTTTAGATTTCAATCCGTTCTCCCACCCTGTCAAATCTTCACCGGTGACCTGATAATCCCTCCCACCCTGGAGGAAAAGCATTGGCGTTTTATCTCCGGCAGCAGCTTTCACAGGATTGTATCCGTTCAGGTCGACCCAATAAGAATAGGGAAGACGAAGAATCATTCCGGTATCTTTTGCATTTTCCGGTTTCAGCTTTTTCACTTTCTCCATTTCAGTATGAATGGAATCCAGTGTATGCTGATTCACACTGCTGAGTCCGTCGACAGAAAGAATATGTTCTGCCTGTTTATAAAATAATTCTTCGAGCGGCCTGCTGTTCGCAGCCAAATAAATAAGCCCTTTCATTCCCTTTAAATTGCTGTTGATTCGCGGCAACATCATACCACCCAAACTGTGTCCGAGAAGAAAGATTTGATTGGTGTCTACCCGGATTTCTTTTTTCACGGTTGCAATGGCTGCCAGAACATCCTCTGTGGTTTCCTCTTTGGTAGTCATTGTTTTCATCATATCCGCCATTTTCTTCCCGGCAACACGGGATCGCTTATCGTATCGCAGTACGGCGATCCCTTGCCCTGCAAGTCCAATTGCAATATCCTTGAAAATTTTTGTGGCACCAACCGATTCATCTTTATCATTGGGACCTGAACCGTGAATCAGAATCAACACCGGATATCTTCCGCTGCCTTTCGGCATCGTCAGTATTCCCGGCAATGTGTATTCTCCACTCATGATCGGAAAATTTTTTTCCTCGTATACTTCCGGTTTATTGTAGGGTGGAAGTTCATAATGCTGTTTCTGGTCAACCGGCAGAAAGAATAAACCCTTTATTTTTTCATTCGTGCCATACACCAGTTTAAAATCAATTTTTTTCTTTTCGAAAACACAATGCTGAATCACTACATCGTAAGTTGCCTGGTGGTCCGTGGAAATACTGTCCACACGCTGCACACTACCGATGGCTCCTACCATTCTCAGCCAGACAGTAGCCAGTTTGGTGGAATCAAGGCGGCGGGAAACACTGGTATCAAATTGTTCAGTCACTTTTCCGAATTCCTTTTTTTTCAGGAACTCAAGAATTTCGATGGACCGCGGCTTGTAATCTTTTACAGCCTCCTGAGCTTTCAACACAGTGGACAATGAAAAACAAATAAGGACGAAGATGACTCTTTTCATTTTTAGTTATTTATAGTTCTGATTCAACAGCACTCACAACAGCGTGAATAACCGTTTCCGTTTGCTGGTCCGTAAGATCGTAATAAACAGGGAGTGAAATCTCGTTTTCGTACATTGAATATGCAGCAGGATAATCCATCATCCGGTAACCCAAATCTTTGTAAAATGACATCATAGGTACAGGAATAAAATGAACATTTACTGAAATATCCCGGTCAAAGATTTTCTGCATGATCCGGTCCCGTTTTTCTTCCCGGATACCCCTGATCCGTAGCGCAAATAAATGATAGGAAGATTCTGCATCCGGTGTTTTTTGCACAGGGAGGATTGCCCAGTCTTTCCCGGAGAATGCAGCATCATATTGATGGCAGATTTGCCTGCGTTTCACCAGCGTATCCGAATCGTACCTTTCCAATTCCACAAGTCCGATCGCTGCCAGCAGATCGGTCATGTTCATCTTGTAGCCTGCTTCCACAATATCATAACGCCAGTTACCTTTCTGCATCTTTGCAAGTGCATCTTTGTTTTGTCCATGGAGAGATTTGATGCAGAGTTCCTGATAAATTGCACCATTGTCGAAGGGCTCAGCAAAGTTCAATGCGACAGCACCACCTTCAGCAGTCGTCAGGTTTTTCACTGCATGGAATGAAAACACTGAGACGTCCGTGAGGGATCCCGTACGATCCTTTCCTACCCTGGCTCCAATTGAATGTGCCGCATCCGAAAGCACCATGATCCGGCCCAGCTTTTCCTGGTTTGGGGAATCTGCACGGAACATTTGCTGTATGGATTTTTCTCTGACCAGACTGTTAATTGAAGTATAATCACAAGGCCAGCCTCCGAAGTCCACCGGCATAATCACCTTGGTTCTCGGGCCAATGGCTTTCCGGATTTCCATTGGATCAATATTGAAATCCTGGCCTACATCAACAAACACCGGCTTCGCACCACAATGCACAATCACATTTGCAGTAGCGGAATAGGTATAGGCTGGTAAAATAACTTCATCGCCTGCCATCACTCCGAACCAACGCAACATGAGTTCCAGCCCGGCAGTAGCGGAATTCAAACAAAGCACAGCGGGACAATCGACATATGCCGCCAGTTTCTTTTCAAACAATTTGGTTCTCGGCCCGGTCGTGATCCAGCCGGAACGGAGTGCGGCCACCACTTCATCGATGATTTTCTCATCGATCCGCGGCGGTGAAAATGGAATCATAAATCAGATTAAGGATTGTAAAATAAACTTCTTTTTTCGATTCAGAATGGCTGTAAAGGTAATGGTAAAAATCCGAAAATTTACTTCACACATCATATCCGTTTGCCTGGTTGGACAAACGTGTCCTTTTCCTTGTTCCTGTAACAAGCCTGACTGTACAGCATTGAATTCATAAATGCATAAAAAGATCCCAGTGTAGCATGGCTGATAATATCCGTAAACCCGGAGATGAAAATTAAAACCAGGAAGCCCTGGTACAGAAAATGGCGGTTCTTCACACTGAAAAGAAAGGGAAAAAACAGGGACGCGAGCAGGAGCAAAAGCCCCGGCAATCCAATCATCAGCCATGTGTGGAAATAGGAACTGTGGGGATTCATAAAGTGTTCCAGGGCATACGCATCGTGATGACGTTGATACACTTTTTCGAGTTCATCCCGGGAATCGCCAGTACCGACACCAAGGAGCCAACGGTCTTCCAGAATTTCCATGCTATACCTGAATTGCGCTATCCGGATGGTGGAACTGTTGTATTGTATAGAATCAGATGTGAGCAAGGTTTCTTTCTTCACATCAGAGATGTTACTGATGGCATCCGTCACCTGGGCAAACCGGTTATTCAAAGAAATACTTAAGTAAAAAAAGAAAAAGGAAACGATCGTTAGCAACCACAGGTTTCGGTTTTTGAACACACTGAAATTCTTTGAAAGCAGTGTCATAAAAAAATAATACAGTACTAAAGCAGCTCCTGCAAGATAGACGATGCGGGAAGAAAGCAGACTGATTGTTGCAACCTGAAGCAGGATAAGGATTATCAGCACGGTGTTGTTTTTTACTCCTGTTTCCTTCGGAAATAACAATTCACTGAGCAGAAACATGCAGGAAACAATAAGGATCAATCCGAAATATGTCGGGTGAAGCAACGCTGAGAAAAGGGCATAAAACATATGTCCTGAATCCCCTGTAGCGAGTGTGAGATAAATGCCCTGTCCGAAACAGATCATACAGGCAATCACTGTTCCCGTGATAAATCCCTTTTTAATAAAACTGAAAGAAGCTTCCCGGGGTTGATGCAATGCAAAAAGGAGCGGAAAGATCAATAAGTTCAAATCATCTTTAATTTCCTTAACACCATGACTTAGATTGGTGGTCCATAAGAGTCCCAAAATGTGCATGAAAAAAAATCCGGCAAAAAGAACCAGCAGTGGCTTCATGCTGATTCCTTGCTTGAATTGAAATTGGTTGAATGTAAACAATGACAAAACCAACCAAAGCAGCGTGAAAATGATTGTACCCAGGGGCCAGAGTGGAATGCAAAATGCAATTGCAAAGATGAGCAGATCTGCAGGGTTCCCGGTACGGTTTAGCTTGGTTTTCATTGTTGATTGTGAATTCTTTTATTTTGAAGCTTGTCGACAGTTTGCTGCCCCGGTGTTTGGTCTTTCAGCAGGACGTTTAGTCTTTGAAATAACTCCATTTATCCATCACCTTGTATCGGCTACTGCCACTGCCCTTTGACGTAAAATTATGAATTTGAAAATCCCACGGATATACCCCCAGCCATACGCCGACTGCATGAGAAAAAATAACCAGGGCAGGAATACTATAACTCCCGGGTGTTTGGCTTCGCCGGCGGCTTTGACAGCAAAATAAAGTCCCAGTGTGAAGTGAAGCAACAAAACTGCAAGCAACAGATCTAAACTTCCGGAATTGAAAATGCCTGCGAATAAAGACACTATCATGAAAGATACAAAAAGAAAGGGCACCAACTGCCGCACCGTAGTCGGCTTGCCGGTTTTTAAGGATACGAGAGGTTTAAAGTATCCATATTGATAAAACATACGCAAGACCGAGCGGATGGAACTTCGTGTAAAGTAGGTTACTGAAATTCGGGGATCCAGGTATACCGAGCCATTATTTTTATTCAGGCGCGCATTGAATTCATCGTCCTGGTTTCGCAGGAGCTCTTCATCGAAATAACCGATGCGGTCAAAAACAGATCGCTTGTAACATCCAAACGTGACTGTGTCTACTTTCCTGATCTCTTTGCTACCGATCCTGAAATGTGCATTTCCCACTCCGAAAGGAGAAGAAAGAGCCCTGGCAATTGCCAGAGATTTGGTTGACGGATCCGGAGGATTTCCAATGCACAGTCCGCCAACATTGTCAGCATTGAGTTTACGGGAC
>DAORHY010000269.1:0-5098 GCA_035438225.1 Bacteroidia bacterium | reverse complement strand
CTCATCGGTTGTTTCCCTGCCTGGGTCAGATCAAGGATGGCCAGCCGCTTGTGGCCGAGAGCGACATTTTCATGCAAATATGTACCGTCGCCGTCGGGTCCGCGGTGAGCGATTTTATTCAACATTTTTTTAAGAATGCTGTCGTCCGAAACCGGCTTGTCAGCATAAAGGAACCCAGCTATACCGCACATGAGCTTAAATTGCAGAAATTTTTTGTTGTGCTTTCCGCCAATCGATAAGCCTCAGCAAACCATCTTTCAATGAAGTTGAAAAGTAAAAGTCAATTTCTTCTTTTGCCTTGTCAATGGAGGCAATCCTGTTCTTCACAAACTGACGTGCATCGTCCGCAGCATACGGCTTGTAATTTACCTGCAGGTCGGAATTCCGCAGAGAGAGTATCAAATTGCAAAGCTCACGGATCGTTGTCTGCACACCAGTGCCGACATTGTAAAAGCCCAGGTTCACAGAACTGGTCAACGCCTTTACATTGCATTCGGCAACATCGTCAACATAGATAAAATCATATGCCTGGCTTCCATCTCCGTTGATTGTAGGTGCCTCGTTCTGATCAATTTTATTCAGCATGATCGGAATTACTCCGGTGTATACAGCCTGTTGATCCTGACCGGGCCCGTATACATTCATATACCGCAGTCCGACAATTGGCAAACCATAGCGGTCGTTGTATGCGGTACACATTGCTTCTCCGGCAATCTTTGTGGCGCCGTAAAAATTCTTATTGTTGAAAGGATGTTCTTCTGTCATTGGAACCTGCATCGCATCCCCATAAACGGAAGCAGAAGAGGAGTACACAAGTTTTTTGATGTTGTTCTTCACACAAGCCTCCAGGACATTGAAAGTACCGGCAATGTTTACTTCAAATGCTGTACGCGGATAGTCTTTGCAATGCAGCAGCCACATTGCCGCCAGGTGGAAAACATAGTCCATGCCTTTCATTGCATCATTCAGGATATCGATGTCGCGAATGTCGCCGCCAACTTCAAATACTCTCACCCTTGGGTCTTTCAGGGATTGATTGATATTCTCATGCTTCCCACGGACAAAGTTGTCATAAATGACTATCTCTTTAACATCCTCATTTAGAAGACGTTTTACAACGTGGGAGCCGATAAAACCAGCCCCTCCGATAACGAGCACCCTGCTTCCTTCCAGTTTCATTGATTGTTTTTTTGAAAAATCATTGCATTCTGTTCATCCGAACTGAACAAAATTAGGAAAATTTATGACAACCGCCCTTCGTTCTGTTGAAGAATGAGAACCTCCGGATACAGGACTCAGGAGTGTATTTCATGCGCAAAGATTACAGTGAACGGATCCGTCTGGGTGAGAGGACTTCCCGGAACTGTTTTCTGTGAATAATTGTGAATGGATTCCTGAATTGTTGAAAGTCCTTTGGGATATTCCATCATGCGGCTCAGAATTTAATACAAAAAAGCAGTATCATTGCCCGGCAGGGTAATCTTCAAAATGGGTGTAATTAAACGTCAGGGAATAACGAATACAATCTCCAGTTACGTGGGTATCGTGATTGGTTTCGTTAACCTGATTATTATCCAGCCTCAGTTCCTGACAAAAGAAGAACTCGGGCTGACCCGGATATTGTATTCCTTTTCGATTCTTGTTGCCATGTTCATCCCGCTGGGGATTGGAAATGCGGCCATTCGTTACTTTCCGCTGTTCAAGGATAAAGAAAATAAGCATCATGGATTTTTTCCATTCATGAATTTGTTTCCGCTGATTGGATTTGTTCTTTCCTGCATTGTGATTTTTATCTTCCGTGATTTTATCCTGAATCAGTACCGGACACAAAGTCCCTTGTTCCTCGACTACTTTAACTGGGTCTTTCCACTCATTTTTTTCAACGGGTTCATCTCTGTTTTTAGTATTTATTGTTTTGCTAATTACAAATCAACTGTTCCCGCCTTCCTCAATGATGTTGTTGTACGAATATTGACCATTCTGGTGGTCTCTGTCTATTTTATGAAATGGGTGACCCTCAATCAGCTCGTTGGACTGTTTGTCGGGGTGTATGCATTTCAATTTCTTGCACTATTCCTGTACATCGTCCGATTCGATAAACCCAGAATAAAGATCGACTGGCGGGTTATCCGGGAGAAAAAGATGTTTGAGCTGATCCGTTATGGAATGTTGTTGTGGTTTGCAAATATTGCGTCCATCGGACTCAAATATTTCGATTCAATCATGATCGGTAAATACCTGCCACTGTCCTTTGTCGGGATTTACACAATTGCGGCATTTGTTCCCACTGTTATCGAGGCTCCGTTGAATGCCATTGATAAAATAGCGTCTGCAAAAATTGCATTTGCCTGGGCAGACAAGGATCATACGCAGATACAGGCAATCTACCGGAAATCTTCTTTGTACCTTTTTTTGTTGGGCGGTTTTCTGTTTCTGAATATCAATGTGAATATTCACACCTTGTTGCAATTCCTGCCTTCCGGGTATGAAGCAGGAGAGATCGTAGTGTACATCATCAGCATCGGCACATTGTTCAATATGGCCACAGGACTGAATGCGTCAATATTATTTAACTCTGAAAAATATAAGTTTGGAGCTTTCTTCCTGGTGCTTCTTGCCGGTATCGTCTTGGCCCTTCAGATACTGCTGATTCCAATTTTCGGAATTACCGGGGCAGCCATCGCCACGTGTCTTGCATCCCTGGTTTACAATTGTATGCTCTTTTTTAGTGTGTGGAAATTTTTCGGATTGCAGCCCTTTGAAAAAGGAAATATACGGGTTTTGGGAAGCCTCTTGCTTTGTTTTTCTATCGGGTATTTTCTCCCTCACCTCGATAACAAATTCATGGATATTTTTGTCCGCACCGGCATCGTATCAGTAGTGTACTTCCTGCTGATCTATTTTCAGAATATCGTTCCCGAGTTTCACAAATATCTTCCCTGGGAAAAGAAGAACTGAATCATTCAGATTTTTTGAGGAGTATTTTTGCTTTTTCCTGGCTATCCCTGTCGTCTGCATCTTTGGCTGTCATTTCCAGTACTTTTTTACACCAGACACGACACAGTACATCGTCGCCTTTGTGGTCCCGTTCAGAATAAGTGACAGCCAGTTCAAATTTGTGCAGCATCACATCGGGTTCGAGTAGAATCGCTTTTGAAAAACTTTCTATGGATGCATCATACGACCCTCCTTCAGGAACTCCTCCGAATAATGTATTGATCATTGCTTTTTCTGCAAAATTGAAACCGGCAATGGTTCTGTGCCAGCGGCCAAGAATGTGGTGAGCTCCGGCAAGTTTCGGATCCAGCCGAATGGCGTCATCACATTCCTTTTTAATTAATTTTGCATTCGAAATTTTCTGACGGCTGGATGCATTTTCATTCATCCTTCCGAGTGCGAGTGCATAATTGTAATGCGCCTGTGCGCTGTTTGGATTCAGGGATATTGCCTTTTTCGCGAGGTATTCTGCCTTCTTAAAATATGCCTGGCGTTTTCCTTCATCGGGCAGCCTGTTCCCGGCCTTACACGTGAGGTAACACGTGTTCGTCAGGTAATCAACATTCGCGGAATCGTTTTTCAACAATGCTTCGAAAATGGCCAGTGATTCTTCCCACTTGCTTTGTTCCTTCAGGGCCAAAGCTTCCTGGAATTTAACTGCAGTTGGTTGAGCGACGGAATGAATATGGATGGATTGAAGAAAAAGGAAAATGATTAAGGAAAGTATTTTGAACTTCCCCTGGATTGAGAAAATAAAAGGAGTCATGGTTGTAATTTGTTACGTTGAACGTTTTCTGTTTCCCGGATTAAGTGGGAGTAAACGAAAGAATACTTCTAAAATACTTTCTGCACCTGTTTTTTAGCGTTATCAATACTCGCGTTGAGTTCAAATCCAAGGATGAGTATGAGACTGTTAAAATAGATCCACAACATGATGACAATCAATGTACCAATGGATCCATATATTTTATTGTATTGCCCAAAATTATTCACAAAGGATGCAAACCCCGTGGATACGATAATGGACAGGAGGGTGGCAAAAGTAGAACCTGCAGATATAAATCTCCATCTTTTGCGCATTACCGGCGCATAGTAATAGAGAAAGGAAATAGCGATAAAGAACAAAGCAAGAACAACCGCCCATTTTCCGAGCAACAACAATGCAACCTGGGTTTTCGTTTTCAGTATACTGTGCGTAACAAGGTATTTGGTTGCAAACTCGCTGAAAATAATCAGTGTTGTTGAAACGATCACCAGAACAGTGAGCAGGAAAGTCAATACCAGTGCTACCATGCGTTGTTTAAACGGAGTTCTCGTTTCCACAACATGGTATGAGCTGTTAAACCCTCTCATCATCGTCATGAATCCATTCGTAGTGAAGTATAGGGCAAACACAAAACCAAAAGAAAGCAGTCCTCCCCGTTGAATCCGAATAATGTCTTCAATCGTTGTGCGGGCGGATTCATATGCATTCTTTGGAAGCACATCGTGGATCAATTCCAGCAATTGAGGCTGGAAATCTTTTATCGGAATATAAGGGATCAGCGAAAAGAGAAAGATTGTTGCGGGGAAAATTGCAAGAAAAAAACTAAAGGCAAGGGATTGCGCCCGTGTAACAATGGATCCGCGCTGAATACCGGTAAAAAAGAAATCGGCAACATCATAGATGGGTAGCTTGTCAAAACCTGGTAAGGCTACACGTTTGGAATAATTGATAAGTGCACGGACGGGAGGAGAGAAGAGCAGGACTCTTAACACCCTTTTTGTTATCTGTTTCTGATAGGCCGGCGCAGGCTGTTTCTTCATTTCACAATTTTCATGGAGATGTCAAGGCTTTTGTATGAATGCGTCAAGGCACCGACAGAAATATAATCAACTCCCGTAGTGGCGTAATCCCGGATATTGTCTAGTGTAATTCCACCGGAAGCCTCGGTTTCAATCCTCCGGTTAATCAATTGAATGGCTTCCCGCAGAAGTTCCGGTTTGAAATTGTCAAGCATGATTCTGTCGGCTCCGCCGGAAGAAAGGACTTCCTTCACTTCATCAAGATTCCTGGTTTCAATTTCAATTTTTAATAGCTTCCCGTTTGCAGCAAGGTATT